>JADGPI010000123.1 GCA_017882525.1 Thermoleophilia bacterium | reverse complement strand
TTCTACGCCACGTGACCCACGAGCTTCTCGTGACGGTCCATCGTGCATCGTGTGCACGCGTGGGGAGCATGGCAGCGGGCGGGGTGAGGGGAAGGGACGGAGGCCGAGTCCATGGTTCCTTCTTGGGTTGAGCTGCCAAACCTGGAGCGCGCCCGCGTACTCCTCCTTCTCCCCTGCAACGCGGCCGCCTGTGTCGGAAACTACTTTCATGCCGAGGTGTACCGGACATCGGGCTGGAATACCTGGCGGGAGGCCGATGCCCAACTTCGAGATTTGCGACGGCTCGGTCGCGTGGCCTTGGCCGCCGTCGATAGCTCGATCCTGGAGACCGCCCCAGAGGATCCGCGCGGGGCCATCGTCCTCGAGACCGAGATGGACCGCGCCAAGAGTCCGGACGGCGCAGACTGGGGCACCCCGTGCTGGCGGTGGTTCCGGCCAACGCGGGCCGGGCATTGTACCCGGCTGGAGCAACTCACCGCCGCCCTCGTCCGGGGTGTTCGGCGGGTAGATACGCTCGGGATGCACCGAGTGATTAGTGTGGTCAATCCCCGGGGATACTTCCTCGCCTTGGCGGCTGCCGTGGAGCAGTGCGGCGGGACGACCCCATGGGTCTTGTGCCGCCCGCCCGCCCATCCCCGGTACTTGCATCGGGCGGTGGATGCGGTTGTGCCGCTGGTCCGCGCAGCAGTAGCGGGCGCGCCGCTACCCGCAGGGGTGTACACGATCCCAATTCTATGGTCGGAGCTCCGGTTCGAGGCGCACAGCTACGTGGAGCCCGTGCCTCCGCCATGGAAGCAATGGAGTCGTGTACCGCCCGAGTCCGAAGTGCAACTGCGGTGGAAAGTTCTTCGAGCGGCGATCCGGTAAGTCTGCGCGGAGGTGAACCTTGCTCCGGGGTACCAGCACGATATACGGTGCCGATCTCATACTAGACGAGGAGAGTGGACATGGAAAACGGCGAGACGCGCGGGTGCATGCCTGGCGACTTGCACATCCTGAAGCCCGTTCTGGCCAAATGGCTGGAGTTGATCGAAGATGCAGACCCTGTACACTGGCCGAAAGATGACGTGCCGTGGTGGTACAATGAGCGCGCGCTCCTCAGCCTTTTCTCGGGCGCTGTGTGGAAGTGCGGCGGCTGGGCGTTCGAGGAGTTCGCCATGGGCAAGAGCAAGACTGGCCATTGGCGGCCCAAGGCGCGGATGGGCATTGGCCGCGGCGACCTCCGCTTCATCCTGGGACACGCACGCGCGACGCAACATTTTCAGGCGGAAGCGAAGCTCTCCAATCGATCAATGAGCCGGGGTGTGAGCGATGTGGAACACGGGATGCGAGATATGCGTGAGGAGGCGCGGCAGGATGCGCTGAAGATGCCCCTGGTTCTCCACTCCCAGCGGCTCGCGATCGTCTTCATCGCTCCATACTTGGCAGCAGGCCGGCGGCAAGTCTATGACGCACACATCCCGGCATTGGTGGGTCTGTTGCAAGGAGCGGATCCTCTGGCGCGGGCCTGGACCTTCCCTGCGAAGGGGAGGACCCTTGTAGGGGAGGATCAATACATATATCCCGGTGTGGGCGTGCTCATCGAGCGCGTACCGTGAGGTGGGAGCGCCCTGGGTCGCAGGAGTGCCCCTGGTGACGGAGGGGCCGACTACCGCTCCACGATCGCGTGCGACCCTACGGATTGGTGGGGGTAACAAATGAAAAGGGCGAGAGGCGGCACGGTCAGCCATCGACTCTCGAAGTCCAAGTACCTGGCCGGCCTCCAATGTCACAAGCGGCTGTATTTGGGAATCTATAGCCCGGAGTTAGCCGGTGAGATCGACGAGGGGACGCAGGCCCGCTTCGATGCCGGCACGGACGTCGGGGTCCTGGCCCGGCAATGCTATCCCGGGGGTGTCCTCGTCGACGTGGAGTACTACAAAGTCGCCGATGGGCTGGACCGCACGGCCGCGCTCTTGGTTGATCCCAGTATCTCGGTTGTATATGAGGGTTTCCTCCAGTTCGACAACGTCCTCGTGCGGCCCGACATCCTCGTGCGGGTCTCGGGCAACCGGTGGCGGCTGATCGAGGTGAAATCCACTGCCCAGGCGAAGGACGAGCACCGCGACGACCTCGCCATCCAAGCGTATGTCCTGACCGGTGCCGGCCTTTCCCTGGACGCGACGAGCCTCATGCACCTCAACACCGGATACGTCTATCCGGGTGGCGCGTTGGACCTCGCGCAACTCTTCCACGAGGCGGACATCACGAGTGCGGTGGCCGCGCGGCAGCCAGGCATCCCTGCGCGCCTGGCTGAGATGCGGCGCATGCTTGCCGCTGCCACGCCGCCACCCATCGAGCCTGACTACCACTGCCAAGATCCCTACGAGTGTCCCTTCTGGCAGCACTGCACCCGCGAAAAGCCTGCCCGCTGGGTGTTCTATCTTCCCGGTGGGAGGCAGACCTTTCAGGAGTTGGTGGGGTTAGGCATCCAGAGCATCGACGACATCCCAGCCGGCCACCCGCTGAAGCTAATTCAGCAGCGGGTGAAGGAGGACGTCGAGTGGGTGAGCCCGGGCCTGGATGCTGCCCTCGATACCGTGCGGTTTCCCGTCCACCATCTGGATTTCGAGACTGTCGCCCCGACGATTCCCGTGTACCCCGGGACGCACCCGTATCAGACGATTCCCTTCCAGTGGTCAAATCACATCGAGAGCGAAAACGGTCCGCTCCGGCACGAGGCATATCTGTGCATGGGAAGCCACGATCCTCGCGAGGAACTGGCCGTGGCCCTGTTGAAGTCTGTCGGCCAGGAGGGGAGTATCTGTACCTACACGAACTACGAGCGCACCGTCTTGACCGGCTTGGCCGAGGCGCTCCCGGCACAGCGTTGGGATCTGTTGGCTGTCATAGATCGGCTCTGGGACCTCCATGCCATCATCCGGGAGCACTACTACCACCCGGGCTTCGCCGGCTCGTTCTCCATCAAGGCGGTTCTGCCGGCCGTCATGCCCCAGTTGGCCTATGACGATCTCGACATCCAGGAAGGCACCATGGCCGCCCTGCAGTACTCCCGGATGCACCTCGCGGCGACTGACGACGGCGAGCGGGCCCGTATCCGGGAGGCCCTCCTGAAGTACTGCGAGCGCGACACCCTGGCGATGGTCGAACTGCGGAAGGCCCTTCGTCTGAGGGGGAACGCCGGCGCTGGAGCGGCAGCGGCGAGCGAATGCGAGCCAGCCGTCCGCTCCAGCGCCTTGTTCGGTGTCGTGTCGGTCATCTTGGTCCCAGCGCCATGTCGTAAAGCCGACCGTACTCAAGCTGGGCGAAGCGGGCCGGAACCGCCTTTCTCAGAGGGCCATGGACGGATTCAAACATGGCGATATCCTCGCCGATGTCTAGAAGGGTCTGAAGCCACTCACGACATGTGGCCGGCCGGCCCACGCCGAGCTTCTGGCGGACCTGTGAGTCAAACGCGGGACCTATCCTACCGTCGGTCAAAAGGAGAACTGCCTTTGTGATACCGACGCAGGAGGCAACACCTGAAATCGGCAAGCGGGAAAAGATAGCCCACAGCGTGGCGAGAGCTTCATCTTGTGCCGGCGCTCTATGCGCGATGGTCAAAACGGTGAGGTCGGCCAACACGCGGAGAGGTTCCACCGCCGATTCGAGCAGATCGTCGAGAAATGGCGCTCCGTGAGCGGCTTCCCGTTTGAGGCGGCGCATCGCCACCGGACGGGTTGCCTGCCACTTCCGGAGGATTCGAGCGAACAGGTCCGGCCGGGCATCGCGGTGCGTAGCGACCCAGCCCTCCCAGTCTTCGACATACCGCATCGCGAACCCGTTCACGGCGGCTCGGATCTGCCACGGCGTCTTGTTCCTGATCGCCTCAATCACCACCGGAGCTCCTCAACGCCCAACGCCGCGGCTCAGGCGCGGCCACCAAGACGCGACGCCACGAGTTCATCTGAACGCCTCCGTGGTGGCCATCGCCCCGCAGGCGCCGGGTCGGCCGAAGGCCGATCCGGAGCCATGCACCCGCGACCCGCCGTGCCAAGAGACCTCCTTGTGGCAGCATTAGAGCTGCGCTTCCTTCAGCAACTCCACCCGCCGATACATGCCCAACGGTTCGATCCGACCGACCCTGAAGCGCGACCGCTGCACCAGGTTCGGAACGTGCGTCTCCCAGTCCACGCGCGAAAAGCCGTGGACACCGAGGATCCCCCGCATGATCGCCCGGACGAGCGCGGGCGGGCGGCGCTCGCCGAACACGGTGAACCCCTTTACGTCTTCCGGTGCGAAGTCGCTGCGCCCGTCAAGGATCCATGCGCGTCCGCCCGGCCGCAGCACACGATGAAACTCATCGAGGACGGACACCGGCTCGCGCCAGTGGTGCATCGACTCGACAGAGACAATCATGTCCGCAGCGCCGTCCTCGAGCGACATCGCTGCTGCGCTCTCGCAGCGGACGTCGATGTTGCCTTGACCGCGCGCGTTGAATCGGGAGATGCGCGCCATCATCGGCGACAGGTCGACGGCGACTACGTGAAGCAGGGGCCGGTGCCGGGCAAGCTCGATAGCGAGCCATCCCGGACCGCAGCCTACGTCCACGACCAGGCGCGCATCCGCCGACAGCGCTTGATGCACCGCAGCAGCCAGCCGGCGCTGTGCGGGTCGGCCCAGGCTGCCGGGCACGAGGCTGTAGAACACGGCGGCCGGACCGGGAATCGCCTCGGGCAAGTACTGGCTCAGTCGCATCGGTCGCCCTCCGGCGTCCGGTGATGCCGCTCAATGCACTCCAGGAGGGTCGTCTAGCCCCTCTGTCACCGGATCGCACTGCGGGTAACACCGCGCCCCGCTTCGGGCTCTGGCGAGCAGGCGAGACATGCCGCACGCCATCATCTCGAACTCCGCGCAAGAGTAGGCCGAACACCGAGATAAGCTGCGAAGACTGCGCCATTCTAGCCACTGCGCGCTTCGTCAGCTTCATCTGGTTGTTCGACGGTGCCTCGGCCTGGCCAGACCACGCGACACTTCTCGGTGATGTCCTCGATGTCCGGGGCAGCCCACAGGTCACGAAGATAGACGATGCTCGCATTCACGTGCTCTCGGAATCGGGCGAGACGCTTCACTGCCTCAAACGGAACGATGAGCGTGGGCGAGCTTTCCGAGGGTTTGCCTGCCGATCCTGATCACGCTTTGGAAGGGACACAAGCAAAACCCCCTCACGGAGCTTGACTATCAAGGCCGCAAGGGGGTTAGTTTCTCCTTTGTCCACCACAGACGAAGGAGGGCTCCCTTGTACCACCTCAAGCTGCTCCACAGCAAGGCCTTCTACGACACACTCACCCAGTTCGACGTGGACCTGGCCGCCGAGGTGCACGCCCGCGGGTGCCCGTGTGGCGGGCGCCTGCACCGGGCGGATTACCCCCGCAAGCCGCGCGGCGGGCCGGCGGATCTCAGTCCCGCCTTCGATCACCGGTACAGCTTCTGCTGCGACCGCGAGGGGTGTCGGCGCCGGGCCACCCCGGCCTCCCTCCGCTTCCTCGGGCGGCGCGTCTACCTGGGCGTGGTGGTCGTGGTGATGAGTGTCCTGGCCCACGGGTGCACCCCGGCGCGGCTCACGCAGCTGCGCGCGGACCTCGGGGAGAGCCTCAGCGTCCGCACGATCGCGCGCTGGCGCACCTGGTGGCAGCAGACCTTCCCGCAGAGCCCGTTCTGGCACCGGGCCCGCGG
>JADGPI010000122.1 GCA_017882525.1 Thermoleophilia bacterium | reverse complement strand
CCCCTTGTCCCCGCAGCTCTTGAAGAAGCGTTCCGGCCGGAGCGCGAGGATTGTGTTGAGATAAGAGAGCAGCACTACGTTCGTCCCCTCATCGACCGCGCGCCCGGCGATGTCCAGCACGTCGGCCGGGCGGACGCCCTGTCGCAGAGCGACCTGGGACGCGGCTTGGATCACCGGACCGTCTGCAAGCGGGTCGGAAAAAGGGATACCTAGCTCGACAAGGTCCGCGCCCGCCTCCCGGTAGGTCCGCACGACCTCCAAGCATGACTCCGGGTCGGGGAATCCGCCGACTGCATAGGGCATGAGCAGCGGACGGGCCGACGATCGGAACAGCCGGGACAGTGCTGTCTCTTGGCCGCTCATACTCTCAGCTCCAGGGCCTCGGCCACGCTGTACACGTCCTTGTCGCCGCGTCCGGAGAGGTTCACCACTACCACGTCTTCGGGTCCGAACCCGTGCCCCTCGCGAAGGAGGAAGGCGATGGCATGCGCGCTTTCCAGGGCGGGGATGATGCCTTCGAGCCGCGACAGCACCTGGAAAGCGGCCAAAGCCTCGTCGTCCGTGGCGCTTGTGTACGAGACCCTGCCGGAATCGCGCAGGAATGCGTGCTCGGGGCCTACCGACGGGTAGTCCAGCCCCGCGGCAAGGGAGTGCGCCTCCTGTATCTGGCCGTCGGCGTCCTGCAGCACGTATGAGAAGGCGCCGTGAAGGATGCCGCGGGTGCCCCGGGCGAGCGAAGCGCCGTGCCTCCCCGAGTCGAGACCGTAGCCTGCAGCTTCCACGCCGATCAGTCGTACATCGGTCTCGTCACGGAACTCGTAAAAGATACCGATGGCGTTGCTCCCAGCTCCCACGCAAGCCACGATACCGTCCGGACACCTGCCTTCCTTTTCCTGCAACTGCCGGCGCGTCTCCACTCCTATGACCCGCTGGAAATCGCGGACGATCACCGGATAAGGCGCCGGGCCAACCACGGACCCGATGATGTAGTGGGTCGTCTCAACGTTGGTGACCCAGTCCCGGATGGCCTCATTGGTGGCGTCTTTGAGCGTGCCGCTCCCGGAGGCCACGGGAACCACTTCGGCCCCCAACAGCCTCATCCGAAAGACGTTGAGCTCCTGGCGGCGGATGTCCTCTTCCCCCATGTACACGTGGCATTCGAGGCCGAACAGCGCCGCCACCGTAGCCGTCGCCACGCCGTGCTGGCCGGCGCCGGTCTCCGCGATGATGCGCTTCTTGCCCATGCGGCGCGCAAGCAGGATCTGCCCGAGTGTGTTGTTGATCTTGTGGGCGCCCGTGTGCGCTAGGTCCTCTCTTTTCAGATACACCCGGCACCCCACTAACTCTGACAGGCGTTGGGCAAAGTAAAGAGGGGTAGGCCGCCCCGCGTAATCTTCCTGCAGCACCCGCAACTCCTCGATGAACTCGGGGTCGTCACGGTAGCGCTCGTAGGCAAGCTCGAGCTCCTCCAGAGCAGGGACCAAGGTCTCAGGCACATAGCGGCCCCCGAAAGGACCGAATCTCTGGGTCAGGGTCAAAATCTTGTTCCTTTCTCTCCCCCGGTAGTCAGTTGCGCAAAGAGCGCCCGGAGAGACCGCTCGTCCTTTTTCCCCGGGGACGACTCCACCCCGCTCCCCACGTCGATCCCCCAGGCGCCGCACGCGTGCAACGCAGCGCAAGCGTTGTGCGGACCGATCCCCCCGGCGACCAGGAAGGGCCTCTCCCCGGCGGATTCCCGGACCGATGGCCAGGCGAAGGGGACCCCAGAGCCGCCGGCAAGCCCTTTGACATGAGTGTCAAAGATCAACAGATCGGCATCCGCGGCGTCCGCGATCTGAAGCCGCAGCTCCGCGTCTTCGGCCCCGCCGGGAGGCACGGAGATGACCTTGATCACAAGCGGCAGCCAGGGCGACTCTTCGCCGGCCCGCGCTCGACCTTCCTGGATTCCCTGACCGCGAGCGGCCGACAGGACCTGCCTGACCTCCGCCACCCGCGGGCCACGTTCCCCTCCATGTAGCTGTACTGCATCCAAGCCAGCCTCCTCCACCACTTGCGCGATCGCCTCCGCCGATTCCTCCGCGAAAACCCCGACGGCAAGGGCAGGCCGCGAGCGAAGACCGTCAAGAATGCGCCGCACTCGCTCCGCGGTGACCTGGCGAGGACTCGGCGCGAACACGAAGCCGATGCCCCAGGCGCCAAGCTCACAGGCCAAAGCGGCGTCTTCTTCGCGGGTCAGCCCGCAGACCTTCACCAACGGCGCCGGTGGAGCGTGGTGCATCGACCGTTCCAGCCGCAGTCGCCCGAGTGAATGACTGTTCATGCGCCGGGACGGCGTCCCTAAGTCTTCCGCCAGGTGTACAACCACATCGCGGTCACCGAGGCGAAGAGCAGCGCGAACATGACCACGAACCATCCCAGACTGCGAAAGGGCATCTGAACGAAGTTGGTTCCGAACAGCCCCACGAGGAACGACAGAGGCATGAACATGGTCGCGACCACGGCAAGTTGCTTCATGACCCGGTTGAGCCTGTTGGAGACGCTGGAAAGGTGCAGGTCGAGCGCGGAAGACAAGATGTCCCGATAGGTGTCGAGCAGCTCGATGATCCGGAGGACATCGTCCTGCACGTCACGAAAGTAAACCTCAGCCTCAGGTTCAACAAACAGCACGCCGTGGGAACCCAGCCTTTGCATAACGTCCCGCACCGGGGCCGTCCGCCTGCGCAGGTCTACCAAGTCACGCTTGAGCCCGAAAAGCTCCTGCATAGGGGCCTCTCCGGTGGTCATCACCACCTGGTCTTCAAGCGCGTCTATCCGGTCGTCCAGTTGCTCGAGGGTAGGCTGCAGACTCTCGACCATCCACTCACAGATGTGGTACGCGATGAAGCTGGGACCGCGATCCCTCGAGAAGACCTGCCGGCGCATCCTCTCCTGGAGCGCCTCGTAGTCGGAGGCCGCGATGTGGCCCACGGAGATCAGCCACCTCGAGCCGAGAAACAGCCGCAATTGGCGCAGCCGTGGTAGACCCGCCCCCGTACCGACATGCTCGGCAAGATCGGGTCCACGCCCGCCCACAGGTTTCCCGGCGGAGAACAGAGAGATGTAGAGATGGTCCGAGAACTCCTCGACCCGAGGCCGCTCAGGTCCCTCGCGCAGGCTCTTGACCGCGATCTCGTCCAGGCCCATGCCTTCAAGGGCCGTGACCACGGCGTCGTCGCGCTCCGCGTGGATCCACGTCACCGGACACTGAGGGTCGTCAAGTTCGTGCAGGCTCGCAGGCAAGGCATCGGGAAAGAGCTCGCGAAGCCCTTTCGCGGTGAGGACGCGGACTTTGTGCCCGGGCGGCGCCTTCTGGGAAGGTGCCGCAATCACGGAACCAGCAGGACCGGCAGCGAGACACTGCGCATGAGGTGCTCCGCCGTGCTGCCGAGGATCAGCTGGTGGAGGGCGGAATGACCCTGCATCCCGGCGACGAGCAGATCGGCGGGCTCCTTCTCGAGCACTTTGAGAGCGGCCTTCGCCGCGCGCCCGGGCTCCGAGACGAATCCAGCCTTGAGTCCTTGGGCTTCTAGATAGGACTTCGCCTCGTTCTGGACGGCAGCGCCCGCTTCGGCGTCGTCGTCGACGGTGAGGACGTTCAGCGAAGCGAACGTGCGCTGCGCAAGGTCGGCAGCGAGTTTGAGCGCGTGGTTAGCCGAGTGACTTCCGTCGTACATGAGGAACATCTTGGCCACCGGGCGAGACTGCTCTTCAACGAGCATCACCGGGGTCCCGGCACGACGCACGACTTGCTCAGTCGTCGTACCCAACAACTCCTTCCCCCATCGCGCATGCTCTCCGCGTTTGCCCATGATGATCAGGTCGTAAGCATCCCCGATGTCGGCTATCGCTTGGCTGGGCACGCCTTCCTCGGTGCGCGTCTCGCACTGAAGCCCGGCCTTTTCGACGGATTCCTTGAACTCGTTCAGTATCCGCTCGCTCTTGGCGCGGAACTTCTCCAGAACGTCGAGCGGAACGAGGGTGGGCGCGACAGCCTCGAAAGCGTAGGAATAGTCCAGATAAGGGGGCATCTCAAGGTAACGGACGTCCAGCACGTAAAGCCCCGTGACCCGGGCCTGGTACAGCTTGCCCAACTCGAGAGCATGTTCCAGCGCTGACCTCGAATAGGCCGAAGAATCTACGGGGACCAGCAGTGACTTGATCATTAGGCTTCCCTTTCCATCATCACGTTTCGCCGTTCTCTACCCGCAAGGGTAGCTCCGCTCGCATAGATAGTGAAAGGAGCTCCGCGGTAGCTCTCTCCACGTTGGGGCTACGCAAGAGACTTTCCCCGACCAATACCGCGTCAACCCCCAGTCCCTCGAGAAGTGCTAGGTCGTCTCGCGTCCAGATCCCGCTCTCGCTGACCACGATGCGTCCACTCGGCAGCCTGTCCATCAGCCTTCCGGTGACCGCAAGCGACACATCGAAGGTCCTCAGGTCCCTGTTATTGATACCGATCACTGCGTTCGTCACGGCCAGAGCGCGATCCAGCTCGTCCTCGTTGTGGACCTCCAGGAGAACATCAAGCGCGAGCCCCGTGGCTACGTCCGACAGCACCCGAGCTCGATCTCCGGGGAGGAGAGCCGCGATGAGAAGTACCGCCGAGGCTCCATGGATGGCCGCCTCGACGATCTGATACTCGTCGATGACGAAGTCCTTACGCAGGATGGGAAGCGGCGATACCGCGGCTGCGCGCTCGAGATCCGCGAGGCCTCCCCCGAAGTGATCTTCCTCGGTCAGCACCGAGATGGCGCGGGCGCCGCCCCGGCCGTACGAACGCACCAGGCTCGCGACGTCGAGTTCGGGGTGGATCGGACCCTTGCTGGGAGAACGGCGCTTCACTTCGGCGATGAGAGAGATGCCCGGCCGCTGCAACGCTTCCGTGAAGGACGGGCGCGCGAAGCGGAGCCGCGCCGACTCGAGACGGGATTCCAGCTCGTGCAAAGGCTGCCTGCGTTTGCGCTCCTCGAGCCGGGCCTGCACCGCCGGCAGGATACGCTCGAGATAGAGACCGGTCATGACGGCCCCGGATCGTCGACCGGGCCGCAGTCCCGGTCCCGCTCGCCGGCTTGGGCCAGGTGCCGGCTGAGGTCCACTAGCTGGTCGAGTGTGCGCTCGGCCCGGCCGGAATCGATGGAACCGCTGGCCAACCGGAGGCCTTCGGCAAGTGAGGAGGCGGCCCCCCCCACATATAGGGCGCCGGCGGCGTTCAAAAGGACGATGTCTCGCGGCGCTCCGCGAGCACCCCGAAGCACCGCGCGTGTCAAAGCCGCGTTCTCTTGAGCGTCGCCCCCGGCAAGTTCGGCAAGCTCCCGCCTCACGAGCCCCAATGCTTCGGGCTCAAGCGAATAGGGCGGGCTCACATGTTCCCCGCACACCTCCACGATTGTGGTGGGACCGCACACGGACAGTTCGTCCAGACCTTCCTCGCCACGCACCACCAAGGCATGCCGGCAACCCATGCGCGCCAGGGCCGCCGCCAACAGTCCGACATGAGCGGGGGAGCTGACTCCCACCAGCTGGCGACGCGCACCTGCCGGGTTGGTGAGCGGCCCCAGAAAGTTAAAGACGGTCCGTACTCCCAGGGCCTTTCTCACGGTCGACAGCCGGCCGGCCGCGCGGTGGTGGAGCGGCGCGAACATGAAGCCGATGCCCACCTCCTTGAGGCAGGTAGTGATCTGGCTCGGATCCAGGTCGATCCGGACGCCAAGCGCCTCCAGCATGTCCGCCGAACCCGAACGCGAGCTGGCCGCCCGGTTGCCGTGCTTAGCGATCTTGACCCCGGCACCGGCGGCGACGAATGCGGCGGTCGTGGAGATATTGAAGGTGTGCAAACCGTCGCCACCTGTCCCGGCCGTGTCCACAAGGTCGTGCTGGTCGGTGATCACCCGTAGCGCCGTGCGTTGTATCCACTCCGCCAACCCGGCGATCTCGTCGGCCGTCTCCCCCTTCACGCGCAGAGCCATGAGAAAAGCAGCCGCCTCGATCTCGGTGGCTTCGCCACTCACGATCTGCTCCAGAGCGAATGCTGCCTCGTCTTTGGTGAGGTCCTCACGCTCGGCAAGCCGCCCCAGAGTGGCAGAGAAGGAGGCCGGGTGCGACGCAGGCGCGGTGACACAGCCGGCAGCGGACGTGGCCGCTTGTTTCGCTGGAGAAAGAAGGGCTTCTGTCGCCGGAGCCTGCCGGGTCGCGATCTTCATCGCCTCCCGCCTTCCGCATCGGCGGCCAGCCGCTTGTGGTCGTCCCACCGCCCAGCCCGGAGACACAAGAAGTTCCGCAGAAGATCCTTTCCCGACAGTGTCATCAGGCTCTCCGGATGAAACTGCACGCCCTCCACCGCGAGCTCTCGATGCCGCACCGCCATCACCACGCCGTCGTCCGTCCACGCCGAGCGCTCCAGTACCGCGGGAAGGCTTGGGTCCACGACTAGCGAGTGATACCGAGTGGCGATGAACGGGTCCGGTAGTCCGGCAAAGATCGTGCGCCCATCATGATGGATCAGCGAGGTCTTTCCGTGCACCGGCTCGCCGCCACGCACGACCCGTCCCCCGTACGCCTGCCCGATGGACTGGTGTCCCAGGCAGACTCCAAGGATGGGCACCTCTCCGCCGAGATCCAGCACTGCCTCGAGACTCACGCCTGCGTCGTCCGGGGTGCATGGCCCGGGTGAGACCACTAGATGCGTGGGCGATTCTTCACGGATGCCGGAAACGGATATCTGGTCGTTGCGGAAGACCCGCACCTCGGCACCCGAGATCTCGGCCAGGTACTGGACCAAGTTGTAAGTGAACGAGTCGTAGTTGTCGAGCACCACGATCCGCAGCCGGCTCGCGTCGAGATCGGATGTCGCGAGGCCGCT
>JADGPI010000121.1 GCA_017882525.1 Thermoleophilia bacterium | reverse complement strand
GTCATACTCAGGCTTGTCGAGCCGGCAGGCCAAGCCGGGGGCTGGATCCCGGCTCTCGTTCATCGAGCACGCTGAGCTTCTCGAGACCGCGTGCCGCACATGCGGCCCGCTTCTTGTCCGGCACCATGATCGCGAGTTCGAATAAGCCACCGTCGCCGTGGGCGATTACACGGGTAATGGCATCGAGGTGGCTGGGACGGCAGCGCGAGTGCGCGAAGCCGTGGCCAGCTCGGCCGGGAAGACGTCGAGCCCGGCGAACTGCTCAGACGGGTGAGCCGAGTCTTGCGGCTCGTCTGGCGGGGTAGCTCGCGCCGGATACCGCTTTCCGCGCACGTTACGGCACTGTTACCTTACCGTTACACACACTTGACCCCTGGCTGGCAAGGTATCCCCGTGACCCGGCATGAGGCTCCCTCCGCCCACGTCGCGGCCCCTTCTTTTTGCCGGAAGCCTTGAGGTTGCGCCCCCTACTTCAAGGCTTCCGGCCTTTTGTTTTCTTGAGCGCACTCCACGACGACTGCCGTGAGATCGTTGCTTCTGGCCACCTGAGCGAGGGGGGTCCATGACTGGTTCCAAAACGGGTTCTCGGACAAGTTAAGCCTCTGGCCTGTATCATCTACGAAAGTAAGCGTCTCAGAGGAGGTATTCGGTGATGGGCGCTCTTGCTCCATGGCACTGGGCAGTACTGATAGTAGTGATTCTTCTTATCTTCGGCGGCCGGCTCATACCTCGGCTGGGAGGCTCTCTTGGTAAGAGCATCTCTGGTCTGAAGCAGGGTGTGAAGGATGGCTCGGAACAGTTCAAGGCGGCGGTGAAGGAAGAGCCGGAATCCGCTAAGCCGGCGGCCGGCGAATCTACCGTTGCGGAGGCTGAGAAGAACAAAGATACCCAAGACGGCTAAGGATCAGCAGCCCGTGGTCCGCCGGTGACTACTCCCTCCGCGGGATGTGCTTCAGGTCTTCGGCGGAGAGCTGCCACGCGCCAGCTAGAACGTTGGCGGCCACCTGTCCTGGTTTCGTCGCTCCCGCGATGACCGAAGCCACACCGTCTTGCGACGCCAGCCACGCGAATGCGAGTTCGAGTAGGGAGTGCCCCCGGTCCTCCGCGAACTCGGTCAGTTTCCCGATGTACTCGAAGTTCTCCTTGGTGGCGACTGCCGCGAAGTGAGGCGTCGTGGCGAGTCGCGAGCCCTCGGGATACTCCTGTCCTTGCCGGTACTTGCCCGTGAGCAACCCGGATGCCAGAGGAAAATAGGGGACGATTCCCATGCCGTTTCGACGGATCGCCGGCACGATTTTGGCTTCGACGTCGCGGTTGAGGAGGTTCCAGTGTATCTGGCAGGCGGCGAAGCCGGCGCTGTGCTCTTTCGCAGAGATCGCTGCCGATTCATCGATCTGCTGGACGCTGAAGTTGGAGCAGGCGATATGGACGACTTTCCCCACTTCCACCAGTTCGTTTAGCGCCGCTAACGCCTCTTCAATGGGTGCTTCAGGGTCGGGATGGTGCTGGTAGTAGAGGTCGATGTAGTTGGTGCCGAGCCGCCGGAGACTGATCTCGCACCCTTCCATGATGCGTCGGCGCAGCAGCCCGGGTCGGTAGGGCTCGCCGGTAGGACGGGCCAAGAACTTCGTGGCTAGCACGACGTCGCCCCGCCTGCTGCCTAGGGCCTTCCCAAGGAACTCCTCCGAACGGCCTCCGCCGTACGATTCGGCCGTGTCGAAATGCGTGATGCCGGCGTCGAGAGCCGCATGCACAACTTCCCTGGTCTTGCCCTCGTCGAGTCTCATCCCAAAGTTGTTGCATCCCAACCCTACGATGGACACCTCCGGTCCAGCGGTGCCAAGCCGTCTCTTTTCCATGCGGTCCGTTCCTCTCTCCGAGCTGTCCGTTCTTCTCTCCGAGCGGCGTGTCGCCCAAACGTTTGCCACCTGCAATCTCTGTTGTTCCCAGCTGCTGCATTTTGCCTGCCTCACCGCATCTCCTTTCGCGGCGTCGCCCGGTTGTTTCGGCTTTTTGGGGGCCGGGTACGCGGGAAGAGATAGGCTCGGGGAGATAGGCCCGGAGAGACAGGCTGGGTGAGCGGGCGCCGGCAAGAGAGGCGCGTGGCTACCCCGCAGAGCGACCAGACCTTGGGGGGTTCATCGTGGGCATTTTGGCGTGGATAGTGTTCGGTTTTCTGGCCGGCTTAGTTGCCGGATTCCTCACGGGCGGAGGCGGAGGCATCATTTACAACATTATCGTGGGCATCGTAGGGGCGCTGTTGGGCGGGTTCATCATGAGCGCGTTCGGACACGCGGGCGTGACCGGATGGAACTGGAGAAGCTTCGGAGTGGCCGTCCTTGGGGCGGCAGTGCTCCTGATTATTCTGGGACTGGTCCGGGGCGGAGGCAGAGGCCGATTGCGAAGCCGCGGCTGACGCGGGATGCGCTGAAACCAGCCAAGACGACCAAGGAGTCTCCGTGCCTCCCATGCGCGCGAACGGCAAGGCCTGCTACATAGATCCCAGAGACCGGCACCGGTCGACCGGCCGACTTCTACGCCAAGGTCTTCGCTAAACTGCGGGCACGAGTCCGGGAGAGAGGAGACGCGATGCTCACGAAATGGTCAGCAATTGTGGCGACCGCGATCGTCATTCTCGCTTTGGTGCTTGTCGCAGCCGGCTGAGCGTAGTCCTTCGCCGGCGTGTCCGGCGACACAGTTTGAACCAGGGCCCGAGGCACACCGTGCTCTCGGGCCTTCGGTCAGTGGGAGCCGGCCGGCCCTATCCTCCTGAAATCGATGAATCCGCGGTCGACGTCCACCGATATCAATTCCACGCGGACCCGGTCGCCGACGTCGATGCCCTCGAAGCCGCGGGCCAGCCTGCCCTCGATGGGTATCGTCAGGAGCCGCACCCACGTGCCTTTGTAGGACGCGCCGGTGACGATGGAATCGAATTGCTCGCCGATCCTGGATCGGAGGAGAAGCGCCGCCGCCGATTTGCCCACCTGCCGCTCGACCTTGTTGGCGGCATCTTCTTGTTCTGTGCAATGCGTCGCAAGAGCGTCCAGCTCGTCCTTGCCATAGGGCACGGGTAGCCCTTCGATGGCGGCTTTCAGCAAGCGCTGTGTTATCAGGTCGGTATATCGTCGATTCGGAGCCGTGGAGTGCGTGTAGTCTTTCACCGCGAGACCGAAGTGTCCTGACGCAGTCTCGCCCGGAAGTTCCGCGACGTACTCGCCCGGACCCAAGAGCTTGATGATGGCAAGAGACAGATCGGGGAAGCGAAGCGGGTCGGCGGCCTTTTCCTCCGTCAGGAATCCCTCCAGCGCTTTTGAATCAGGGTCGCTCGGCAGCGTGACTTTGTGCTCCGCGGCGAGCTCGACGATCCGGTCCCATCGTTTTGGGGTACGTACCACCCGGCGGATCGACGGAGACTGTTTTGCCGAGAGATACCGGGCGGTCACGCCGTTTGCCCCGATCATGAAATCCTCGATGATGTCTTTAGCGCGGTTCTTTTCTTCGGGCCTGAGATCGCTTATGGCATCGCCGTCGAAGATCGGTCGTGCTTCGATGGTCTCCAGGCTGAGCGCACCATGGAGGTGCCGGAAAGCTTTCATGCTCTGCGCCACTCTGTCCTGGCTGCGCAGATTCTCGGCCAGTCCGGGCACGGCGGTGACCGCGGCGGGCACAGTCCCAGTTCCCTCCAGCCAGGCGGCAACGCTGTTGTACGCGAGCTTCGCGTGGTTGCGGACAAGCGCCCGGAAGACATCGGAACTTTGCAGCGAGCCGT
>JADGPI010000120.1 GCA_017882525.1 Thermoleophilia bacterium | reverse complement strand
CCACGTCCATGAGGGCACTGGCCACCACGCTTCCCGTGGCGTCGCCGCCGGCGTGCACCACCCGCGGTACGGAGTGCGCCCCCTCGGACGCCAGGATGAGCTTGCCTTCTCTGCGGTCGAACTTCGTGCCCAGATGCTCGAGCTCGCGGACCCGGTCGGGCCCCTCTTCCACGAGGACTCTGACCGCCCGCTCGTCGCAGAGACCGGCGCCCGCCTCCAGAGTGTCCTTGAGGTGTAACTCAGGGGAATCGAAAGGTCCAAGCGCGGCGGCGATGCCTCCCTGTGCGAGAAACGTGGTGGTGTCGTCGAGGCTGCTTTTGGTGATGAGAGCCACGTTCCACGATCGCGCGGCTCCGACGGCGGCCGTGAGACCCGCGATGCCCCCGCCAATGATCAAGACGTCACAGCTCGAGTAGCTGACCTCAACCCCGCCGCGCGATACCAGGTGAGGCCTCCCCGGCGTCAAGGATTTACCTCGATCATCCTCTGGACGGCATACATCGCCCGTTCGCGAACGTCCTCCGGCACCGAAACCACGGGCGACTCGTTCTTCAGGGCGCGCAGGACCTTGTCCAGCGTCGTCAGCTTCATGTTGGGACAAACGCTCACGTCCGTAACCGGATAGAAGCGCTTCTCGGGGATGTCCTTCGACAGACGGTAGATCATCCCCAGCTCCGTGCCGATGAGGAATTCGCCGCCGGAGTCCTCACGACAGAAGCGGATCATTCCCGACGTGCTCTCTACCGCGTCGGCCATAGCCGTCACTTCCGGCCGGCACTCCGGGTGGACGACCACTTTGGCCTGAGGGTGCTCTGTCTTCGCTTTCAGCACGTCCTGCACCGTGATCAAGTCATGGGTGGGACAGAAACCCGGCCATAGGATGAGCTCGCGACCGCTCTTCTTCGCCGCCCAGGAACCCAGATTGCAGTCGGGCGTGAAAATGATCTTCCGGCCCGCCGGGATCGACTGGATAACGCGGACGACGTTGGCGCTCGTGCAGCAGATATCAGAGACCGCTTTGACGGCGGCCGTGGTGTTCACATAGCTCACCACCGCGGCTCCCGGGTGCTCCGCTTTGAGGGCGAGAAGCCCTTCCACATCCACCATCGCGGCCATCGGGCAGCCCGCGCGCGGTTCGGGAATGACGACCTTTCGCTCCGGGGCCAGGATGGCTGCGGTCTCTGCCATAAAGTCCACTCCACAGAACACGATCATCCGAGCCGGCGACCTCGCGGCGCGCTGCGACAATCCCAATGAGTCGCCCCGATAGTCGGCGACGTCCTGCACTTCGGGACGCTGATAGTTGTGGGCCAGGATGACGGCCTGCCGCTCGCTGGCAAGTTCCCGTATCTCCGCCTCAATGGCCGAATAGTCCATGTCTCGCCCCTCACTCCTGTGGAGGATCGCTTGGTGCGTCGTCATCGCGGGAAACCGCCGGCCCCAAGACTCGTGTGGCCGCCTGTTCCAGGACGGACGCCAATGCCTCGCGTACCGTGCGGCCGGTGGGCAACATAAGATCCGGCGCGATCTCGGCCAACGGTTCCAGCACGAACCTGCGCTCCTCCATGCGGGGATGAGGGACCCGAAGCGGCCCCTCCGTGGCTTCGAATCCATGGTACCAGAGGATATCCACGTCCAAAGTGCGGGGGCCCCAGCGCACTTCACGCGTCCGCCCGGCCGCGTCCTCGATATCCTGAACCGCCTCCAGCAGATCCAATGGCGTCATGGTCGTCTCCAGGGCGACCACCATGTTGAGGAACGGCGGTTGCTCCGGCCCGCCGATGGGCGCCGTGAGATACAGCGCAGACACTGCCACCACGCGGCTCCCGGGAAGCCCTGAGAGGTCCCCGACCGCGCGCTGAAGCACCATCTTCGAATCGCCTTGATTGGAGCCCAGCCCCAGATACACTCGTGCGGAACACGCATAGCTGGAAAGCGGATGTTCCGAGCGGTCGGGCATCGGGCTACTCGATAAGGTCGCCGCGAGATAACTCGATGACGGCGCTCACACTGGCAAGGGCGCATGCCACGGGCGGGTGCGGCTTCGTGACCTGCACCCACACCGAGTCGACCGGGAACTTCTTCAAGATCGCCACTGCCATCGCTCCTGCCATGGCCTCAAGCAGGTCGAAGCTCTTGGAAGTGGCCAGTTCGACGATCAGGTCCAGCACCTCGGTATAGTCGACCGCGTCCTCGACTCTGTCGGTGCGGGCCGCTTCGCACTCGTCGATGGTCAGTCGTACATCGAAGAGGAGTCTCTGACCGAGGACTTTCTCCTCGCGCGACACCCCATGATGACCGTACACTTCGAGCCCCTGGATGAAGAAGTCCATGCCGACCTCCAGACCGCACAGCTGATGGTTTATGGAAAGACCGCGCGAGCTACCTTCACCGCGTCCCGGTTGATGCCTACCTGGTGTACCCGAAGGACATGCGCGCCTTGGCACGCCGCGATGACCGAGGTCGCCGCTGTGGCCGCGTCTCTATCCTGGGCATCCTCTACGCCCAGTATCTCCCCGAGGAAACGCTTGCGCGAGGTGCCAACCACGATCGGGCGGCCGAGCGACCGGAAAGTACTGAGGTGGCGGAGGAGCTCCAGGTTGTGGCTCATGGTCTTGCCGAATCCGATCCCAGGATCGATCAACAAGTTCTCTTCCTTCAGTCCCTGCTGTACGGCCCAGTTGAGCCGTTCTAAGAAGAATGAGTAAACCTCGGCCACCACGTCGTCGTATGTGGGCCGCTCTTGCATGGTCCGCGGCTCGCCCTTCATGTGCATGAGCACCACCGCACACTGGGCGTCGCGAACAACGGCGACCATCTCCGGATCCATGCGTAGCGCGGATACGTCGTTGATGACGCTGACGCCGGACTCGAGCACTTCAGCGGCCACGGCTGCCTTGTACGTGTCTACCGATATGCGACCCGGGAGCTCGGCGGCCAGCGCTCGCACTACCGGCAGCACTCGCCGAAGCTCTTCGGCGGCGGGCACCGATGCGGCCCCGGGACGTGTCGACTCGCCGCCCACGTCCACCAGGGCAGCTCCCTCTTGGGCCATATCGAGACCGGCTTTTACCGCTTCATCGGGGTCCTCATGCAGGCCACCATCGGAGAACGAGTCGGGCGTGAGGTTGAGCACCCCCATGAGGATCGGCGGCTCCCTCAGGTCGATCCCGGCCGGCGCCATCGGGGCCGGGCGGTCGTAGTTCGTGAGAGCCGCCTGCAAAGAGTCAGCCAAGCCATGCAGTCCGAAGGGTTGGGCTCTCAGCTTCGGCAGCAGCCGCTCGAACTGAGCGAAGGTCCCCATGACGAGACAATCCGCCTTGGCGCTGCCCAATTCGTATACCTCGCGTGAGGTGGCGACCTCTCCCCCGCGGGACAGCATCTCCTGCTTGAGGATATTGGCAGCGCGCACGTCGATACCGGTGATCCGGACAACCCGGAAGACGGCCTTCCGCTCCATTATGTCTATCCCGCCTGGCGACACCCGGATGCCGGAAAGCGCCGAGCGGATCTCGCTCGGATCGCGGAGGGCCAGGACCTGGGGTGAGCCAGCGGCGGGGATCATTGGCCGGCTTCCGGCGCTACTTGTTGGGAGCCTCGATAAGGGCTAGAACCTCAGCCCGGGTGGCCGCACTCGTCCGGAAAATGCCCCGGACCGCTGAGGTGACCACGCGCGAGCCGGGAGCACGCACCCCGCGCATGGACATACAAAGGTGCTCCGCTTGGATGAGCACAAGCACGCCCTCCGGTTTCAAGGCCTCCGTCAGCGTATCCGCGATGGTGCTGGTAAGCCTCTCCTGCAATTGCAGGCGGGCCGCGGCAGTCCTTACCAACCTCACGAGCTTCGATAGCCCGGTGATGTTCCCGTGCTTGGACGGGATGTACGCCACGTGGGCGACGCCGAAGAAAGGCAATAAGTGGTGCTCGCAAAGGCTATGGAACGCGATGTCCCGCACGAGGACCATCTCTTGATGAGTGTCCGAGGGCATGGCGACGATGATGGTGGAGAGGTCGGTCGGTTCGGTGGAGATGATGTCCTCGTACATCTCCGCCACCCTGCGGGGAGTGTCTTTCAGTCCGTCGCGGTCGGCGTTCTCGCCAACGCCTTCGAGGACCAGGCGGATCCCCTGCTCGATCTTGGCCTTATCCACCCCGGGATACCTCGCGCCTATTCTTCGCCGGCGGGAGCCATCGGAGTGACGCCCCCCGCTACGACCCGCTCGCGACTATCAGGCTCGAGGATCTCCTGCTCCCGAGGCCTACGTTGCCGCTGCACGCGCTTGCTCTCAGCAACCTTGCGGGCCTTGGCCTCGTCCCTGAGCCGGAAGACCTCCTCGGGATCCATCCCAGACAGAAGGGCTTCGAACTCTTCCCGGTCGATCGTCTCTTTTTCCATCAACAGGGCCGAGATCTTGTCCAGCTCGTCACGGTGCTCGGTGAGGATGCCACTGGCCGTTTCGTACGCTTCGTCGATGACCCGGCGAATCTCGGCGTCGATCCTCCGCGCCGTCTCGTCGGAGTATTCCTGTCCCATGCCGTAGTCACGCCCCAGGAACGGCTGCGCGGGGTCGTGGCCGAAAGTCAGCGGGCCCAGGTTCTCGCTCATGCCGTATTGGGTGATCATGCGCCGAGCCGTCTCCGTGGACCGCTGCAGGTCGTTGGACGCACCGGTAGTGATGTCGTCGAAGCGGATCTCCTCGGCCACCCGTCCCGCCAGCATGTGCGAGAGTTTGTCCAGAATCTCTTTCTTCTTGACCATGAACTTGTCTTCAGTGGGCAGGGTGATGGTATAACCGAGAGCCTGACCGCGGCTGATGATCGATATCTTGTGGACTGGGTCGGCGTTCGGCAGATAATGCGCGACGAGCGCGTGACCGGTCTCGTGATAAGCCGTGATGAGTT
>JADGPI010000119.1 GCA_017882525.1 Thermoleophilia bacterium | reverse complement strand
TGCTTGAGCCTTAACCGGTTGATGTCAGAGACGACCTTCATACGTCGAGGAGCACCGTCGCCTTCCAGCCGTTGCCGGGTTCCGCCCATGCCTCGAGCCGGTGATAGGTCACGGCTTTGACCTCCGCCAGGAGAGTGTGACGGGTCCGGTCGACCCGCTCGCCGAACACCTTTGCGGCGACCCGCACCGCCGTCGATGCTTGTACCGCTCCAGGCGGAGCTCCGGGCGGTTGCGGGGTCGCGCCGTGAATCTCCACTTCGGCGGCCGCTCCAACAAAGCCGTCTGTCTCGAAGCGATAGAGGGCCTCAGCCAGCAGCCCTCTCAGGGCCTCGGCAGGCGAAGCGCCAGAGATCTCGAGCCGCATTTCCTGGCCATGACTCACGCCCCGTAGATCGGCTACATGACCGTAGAAGGCGTAGAGGCTGTTCTCGAAAAGCTCCTCGAGGCTTGGTCCTCTTATCTCCAGGAACACGTCGGCAGGGTGCTCGAGCTCGACATAGGCGCCCGACATATCCCTGGCGACCCAGGGCTCCATTTCGCCCATCGCCCGCGAGCCCGGCCGGCTACTCCCGTCCCGTGCTGTCATCGCCACGGCCCAACTTGCGGCCGGGCTCGCGGGCCGCAGGGGCCACGCGGCCGACCTTCGTTGGGCCGTCGCTCCCCCCGCAACTCACGTCGACGCCAGTGGTGGCCTCCTCCTCGGCTTCAGAGCCCGCCTGCGGGCCGGCCAATGCCGTCGCGGGAGTCTCTAGTGGTTCGTCCAGCGCGAGGACCTGCTCGAGCACGGTGCTCACGTGATCGACATACACGAACTCAATGCCCGCCAGAAGGTCTTCGCCCTCGATCTCCTCCACATCGGCCTGGTTACGGGAGGGCAAGAACACTTTCGTCAGCTCGGCTGCGCGCGCGGCTAGGACCTTCTCTTTGATGCCGCCTACCGGCAGGACCTGCCCGGTGAGCGTGATCTCGCCGGTCATGGCCGCTTCCGCGTCTACCACCTTGCCCGAGACCATACTGGCAAGGGCGACCGCCATAGCCACCCCCGCCGACGGGCCATCTTTCGGAACAGCTCCGGCAGGCACATGAACGTGCACGTCGTGCTTCTGGAAGTAGCGTTCGCTTGCGCCCAGCCGGTCGGACACACTACGCACGTAGGTGAGAGCGGCCTGCGCCGACTCCTTCATGACTTCTCCGAGCTGGCCGGTGAGGATCAACCGGCCGCCGCCGGGCATGGCCCGGGCTTCTATGAAGAGGATGTCGCCGCCGGCGGGTGTCCAAGCCAGTCCGGTGGAGACTCCCGGCTCGGCGGTGCGGCGCTTCGTCTCGCGAAAGGCTTTCTTCCTGCCCAGGTAGTCGGTCACCTGCTCGCGGTCTACAGTCGCGGAGTCCCGCTCGCCTTCAGCCACCATGCGCGCGAATTTGCGGATCACAGTCCCGATCTCGCGTTCGAGATTGCGCACACCGGCCTCACGCGTGTAATTCTCGATGATCGTGCGCAGGGCGCCGTCGGTGATGGTCATCTGCTCCGCGGAGATGCCGTTGCGCTCCAATTGCCGGGGAACCAGATACCGGCGCGCAATGTGGGCCTTCTCCTCCTCGGTGTACCCGGAGAGACTGATGACCTCCATGCGGTCGCGCAGCGGTCCGGGTATGGTGTCGAGGACGTTGGCTGTGCAGATGAAGAGCACTTTGGACAGGTCGAAAGGCAGATCGAGGTAGTGGTCGCGGAAGGTGCTGTGCTGCTCCGGGTCGAGCACCTCCAACATGGCGCTGGAGGGGTCGCCCCGCCAGTCGGCGCCCATCTTGTCTATCTCGTCGATCATAAAGACCGGATTGATGCTCCCGGCGTCGCGGATCGCTCTGATGATGGTGCCCGGCATCGCGCCCACGTATGTGCGCCGGTGGCCCCGGATCTCAGATTCGTCGCGCACGCCGCCCACGCTGATGCGGATGAACTTGCGCCCCAGCGCCCGGGCGATGCTCTTGCCCAAGCTCGTCTTACCCACCCCGGGAGGGCCGCTGAAGCAAAGGATGGGGCCGCTGGCTTCGCTCTTCAGCTTCTGCACGGCAAGGAACTCGAGGATGCGGTCTTTCACATCTTTGAGGTCGTAATGGTCGGCGTCCAGCACCTCGCGGGCGTGTGCGATGTCCAGATCGTCGTCGGTGCTTTCGTTCCAGGGCAGAGAGAGGATCCAGTCCAGATATGTCCGGATGACGCCATACTCAGCGGCAGCCGTGGGTAGCTTGGCCAGCCGGTCGAGCTCTCGCCGCGCCTGCTTGTCTGCCTCCTCGGGCAGGCCCGCCTTGTCGAGACGCTCGCGCAGTTCATTGACCTCGGCCTGCGTCTCGTCGGTCTCGCCGAGCTCTTCCTGGATGGCCTTGAGCTGCTGGCGCAGGAAGTACTCCCTTTGGGACTTGTCCATCTCGGACTGCACTTGATTCTGGATCTTGGAACCCAGCTCGAGCACTTCCAGCTCGCGGTTCATGAGCGCGGTGAGCCGGCGCAGGCGTTTGGAGACCTCCACCTCATCGAGCAGCTCTTGCTTCTCATCGGTCTTCAGTCTCATGGTGGAGGCGATGAAATAGCCCAGCGCGCCGGGATCTTCGATGTTGGCGGCGGCCATCTCCAATTCGTCCGGAAGGTAGGGCACGAGTTCGATGATCTTGGTGTAGACGGCCACCAGGTTACGCTGGAGGGCGGCGATCTCCTTGCTGTCCTCACTCACGTCGGGTAGGTCCACGACCTCGGCCACGAGATACGGCTCTTCCGAGACAAACCGGTCTATTTTGATCCGCCTGAGCCCCTGAGCGATGATGCGCAGAGTCCCGTCCGGGGCCTTCAGCATCTTTTGGATGCTGGCGAGCACACCTGTCATGTGTACGTCATCGGGGCCGGGAGTCTCCATCTCCGGATCGATCGAGGTGACCAAGCCCACCAACTTGTCTCCGCGGAGCACGTCGTCGATCAGGCGCACCGACCGGGCCTGACCTACCGCCAGCGGCACCATAGTCTCCGGGAAGACGACCGTATCCTTCAACGGCAAAATGGGAACTACCGTCGGGCCGGACGCGAGCTTACTGTCCAAATCGCCTTCGGAGGCGGTTATCTCGATAGAATCGGGCCACTCGGTGATCTGGGCGGGTCCAACGGCCTCGGACAGATCGCCTGGCTCGAGCAACGAATCGAAGTTGGTCTCTTCCGCGGTCATCGTTCATCTCCAGTCGTTTCACTGCCCTCATCGCGAACTGTTATCGGGATCCGCTTGCTGGACGAACGTTCGCGCACTGGGAGGACGATCACTAGGAATCCGCCGGTGTAGTCGGCCGTCGCCTTCGAGGTGTCGACTTCGGGTGGCAGAAGTACAAGCCGCTCGAAACGCCCGTATGCGATCTCCATCTGCTGGTACACGGCTTCTGGGTGGCGTTCGTCACTGCGCAGCCCGCTGATGCGTAGGATGTGCTCCTCGAGGTCGAGGCTTATCTCGGCCGGGTCTATCCCCGCAAGTTCGAGCTTGATGATGAAGGCATTTGCCGCTCGGTCGAAATACACGTCCGCGTTGGGTCGAAAAGCCGCCCGGCCATGTCGGGGGACTCTCTCGCCCCTCATCAGATCGAGGAACATCTTGTCGACCTCGCCCTGTAGCCGTTGGAGGCCAGGGATGTTCTCTTTGCGTCTGGGGTCCAACATGACCTCTTGTGGTCGGTTTTGTCCTAGGCCGGGTCCGATCATTGCAGACCCAGACACTAGGTTATTGCCCGGAAGCGCGCGGTGCAAACCGCCACCGGCTGGCGAGCCGGCACGTGGTCGATGGACGGCGAACGATCACGGCACCTTACCATGTGGACCCCAGTCCCGGGTGTTTGTGGGCTTGAAACCGGGGGGAAGTCAGTTAGCGACGGCTCCCTCCCAAGAAAGCGGTGGCATGCGCTTCTCCTACAGAGTATTCCGTGCGTTCGGCATCGATGTTCGGGTCCACGTGACGTTCGTGTTCATCGTGGCCTACTTCGCGGTGGTTTGGGGAGCGCTTCGGCAGCCCGGCGGAGGCTGGGGGGCGCTCTACGGAGTGTTGCTTGTGGTCCTTCTCTTCGCCCTCGTGGTCATCCACGAGCTCACCCACTCTAGGATGGCCCAGCACTACGGGATCAAGGTGAAGAGCATCATCCTCCTACCCATAGGCGGCCTCTCCAGCATGGAAGCGATCCCCGAGGAACCACGCAAGGAGTTTGTGATCTCCATTGTGGGGCCCCTGTCGAATCTCGTGCTCGGCGGCATCATGGTGGCGATACTGCCGGCGGTGGTGAGCTGGAGCTCGCTCAGCGCCGGCCATCTATCCGACCTGCTTTTCTCGCGCAGCTTCACCGGTGCGTACTTGTATGTTCTGGTCTCCAACCTCTTCCTGGGGGCGTTCAACCTGCTTCCGGCTTTTCCAATGGACGGTGGGCGAGTGTTCCGCGCGGCCCTGGCCTGGCGCCTTGGGCGCCCACTCGCCACCCGGATCGCGGTGTTCGTGGGCCAAGCGCTGGCCGTGGCCATGGCGATCGCGGGCCTCTTTTTCGGGGGAGGCATCCTACTGGTGCTGGTGGCGATCTTCATCTTCATCGGGGCCCAGGCAGAGGGGAGCCAGGATCCCGTCCAGCGGGTCCTCGCCGGTCTGCAGGTGAAGCAGGTGGTGAGGCCGGGGGTCCACGTGGCGCGCCGTGGGCAGAATCTGGGTGAGATTGCCGCGCGACTTTTTCATTCCTATCAGGAGGACTTCCCAGTGGTCGGCGGGCGCGGCGATCTGGAGGGCATCCTCACCCGTGACCGCCTCATCGCCATGTTGGGCCAACACGGCCCCGACTACCCGGTTGCCGACGCCATGCGCACGGACTTTCCCGCCGTGGGACTCGACGATCGGGTCGCGTACGTTTTGGAGAAGATGAAGGCCGGCAGCTTCAAGGCCGTCCCCGTGGTGGAGGAAGGAAGGCTGGTGGGCATGCTTTCCCTGGAGGACATCAGCGAGGTCGTTTCGTTGCTGTCCGCCGGTGGCGAGGACATCCTGCGCCGGGTACCCTCGGTCGAGCCGCCCTCCCGTCGGCCTTCCACTCATGCGGGCTATGGCTCCGACCAAGCCTCGGAACCAGGCGCGGAAACCGGCTCGGCGGGGGACACGGAGCCACCAGGCTGAGCTTCCCGATCTTCGCGCCCGACGCCACCCTTCGCGGGCGCCGGGCCCAGTGCCCCGGCGCCGCTCATGCCCTGAGGCGACGGGACACGGCGCCCGGAGATCTGCTCTACTTGCCCAGCGTCTCCAGGGCGGCAAGGACTTTGCCAAGCTCGTCGATCTGCCGCCCGTATTCGGCCCAGTCACCGGCTTTCTGCGCAGCGATGGCTGCCTGGTAGTGCTGGTTGGCTTGAGCTACCAGGGCCTGCTGAGTGGTTCCCAGCGTGGTGCTGGTGGTCGGACCGCCCGGAGTGGTCGTGGTGGTGGTCGGGGGCACCGTGGTCGTCGTGGTGCCGCCGGGTATGGTCGTTGTTGTCGACCCGCCGGAGGTCGAGGTCGTCCCGCCGGTCGTCGAAGTGGTGGGCCCGATCTGCGCCCCGAAGATCTTCTGCAAGGCGCCTTCGAGGGTGGGAGCCATCACCACCTGGTCGCTGTACACCACGATCACTTCAGCTAGGTTGGGGATCGGGTTCTGCGACGCCTGCAGATAGAGGGGCTCGAAGTACATCATCGCGTCTCCCACCGGCACTACGAGCAGGTTGCCTCGGATGACCTGGCTGCCCGATTGGTCCCACAGCGTGAGCTGAGCGGAGATGGTGGGGTCGCTGGATATCCGAGCTTCCACCTGCGAAGGACCGAACACCAGCTTGTCCTTGGGGAGATCGAGCAGAGTCAGCTTGCCGTAGTTGGCGCCGTCCTGCCGGGCGACCATGAGCGAAGTCATGTTCTTCTTGCTGAGCGGCGCGAACGGCTGGAGCAGCGCGAACTCAGGAGTGTCGCTGCCGGGCAGAGCCAACATCTGGTAATAGGGCACTACCGGGATCTCATCTTTGCCGTTGCCGTAGAGCTCTTTGGGGATCTCCCAGGCGTCTTCTTTGTTGTAGAAGATCTGGGGATCGCTCATGTGGTAGAGCGTGAGCACCTGGGCCTGCGTAGTGTAGTAGTCCTCCGGGTAACGCATGTGCTTGCGCAGATCGGCCGGCATCTGGTCGCCGGGAGTGAACAATCCCGGGTAGACCTTGCCCCATGCGTTGGCTATTACGTCAGTGGTGTCGACCTGGTAGAAGGTAACGTTGCCGTTGTAAGCGTCTATGACCACTTTGATGGGATTGCGCATGTAGTTTGTGCCGTTCGGCTGTGGCTGCGAGTTGGGGAAGCGGCTACTCGTGGTGTATGCGTCCCACATCCAGACCAGGCTGCCGTCGTCCCGGATCACGAGGTAAGGATCTTTGTCGTATTGGAGGAACGGAGCCAGCGCCTGCACCCTCTCCTCGATGGTCCTGCGGTACATGACCCGCGAGTCTTTTGTGAGGGAGCTCGAGAAGAACAGTCGGGCTGTAGCGAAACGGAAGCTGAAGGCGAATTGCCGGAGCTTGCTGCCCACCGGCACTCCACCGGTGCCTTGGTACTGGCTGTTCACATTCTTGTCGCCGGCCGGGTAGTCGAACTCCGGGGATGTCGTCTTGACGACCACGAAGCTGTTGCCTACTTCGCCGTAGTAGATCTGCGGCTTGGCGATCTTGAGGCTGGTGCTGCTCACCGGCGGGATGTCCTTGATGAAGAGCTCCGGCCCTTCCGAAGTGGACTCGTTCACGGGACTGACCACGGCTCCGTAGCCGTGGGTGTAGGTCAGATGCTCGTTCACCCACGTCTTTGCCTGCGGCTGAAGTTGATTCTGGTCGAGCTCACGGGCGCTTATGAGCACTTCCCGCAGCTGTCCGTCGATGGTGTAGCGGTCGACATCGACGTCCTTGAACGTGTAGTACAGGCGGAGCCCCTGGTTCTGGTTGTATATGTCGAGGGCAGGGCGAGGTTCCCATAGGCGAACGTTCTGAAGCGTCGGCCAATTGGCGTTTGCCGAGGCCACGGTCAGGTCTGCGTTCGCGGGGTAAGACACGCTCTGTATCTTGTCGAGCCCAAAGCCCACGCGGGTGGCCTCGATGTTGTTGGCTATGTAGGTGCTTTCCTTGGTGATCTCGTTCGGCGACACGCGATATTGCTGAACAATGGCCGGATATGCTTTCCCGGCCAGGGCCCAGGTGAGGAACATCAATGCGATGGCGATAGCGGGCAGGCGCCAGCCGCGATAGCGGATGTTGGCCAGGAAGATAACGGCTGCGAGCAGAGCCACCACCGCGAGGAAATGCAGCACGGGCAGTGACGCATGCACGTCCGTGTAGCTAGGCCCGGCCACGACTCCGCGCTTGGAGAAGGCCAGGGACCAGGATTGGATCATGTAGTCGCCGGCTTTGGCCACCATTGCGATCGCCAGGATCACCGATAGATGGGCCTTCACATGAGGCGCCAAGGTGACCCGGTTGCGGGCGCTCATGACCATGGCCCGATCCACGACGTACGTGAACACAGTAGCCACGAAAGTGAGGAGCAGTGCGATCCCCACGAAGTCGATGGCCAACTTCCACATGGGCAGCGTGAACATGAAGAAGGCGGCGTCTCGGTGGAAGATGGGATCTTTGTATCCGGCAGTGCCATGATTGAAGAAAAGCAGTATCTGCTGCCACTTGCTGCTGTATGCGATCCCCACCACGAGGGCAAGGACGATCGAGACTATCAGCATCAGCCGTCCGGGCCACCGCCGCCGTTGGGGGAGGTCGTAGACCTCTTCGCCTTCCTGCGCCCTTACCGGGCGAAACCGCGGGGATAGCTTGCGGGCCAGCCACAGACTGCCATAAAAGATGGCGAAGAAGATCACTCCCGCGACGACCGTCAGCACCGTCCGCGCCCAGATCGGCGTCCAGAACACCTCGGTCTGGCCGACTTCCTTATACCAGAGGAAATTGGTCCAGATCTGAGATACGACTCCACCGATCCCGAAAACGACGACCACGAATATGAGAAGGATCGCCAAGCGACGAAGTGGTCCGGGCTTCAAGCGAAGGATCCGGGATCTCTTGGCGGGTTTCTTCGCGCTCGTCTTGCTTTGAGCCTTTTTCGGCTCCCCAGCAGGCGTTTTGGCGGTTTCGTTTTCGGGTGAGATATCTACTACCCTCCTGCTTAGAGTGGCACGCCGGCGATGGGCATCACTTTACCATCCGGACCCAATCGGTGGACGGCAGCCCATTTCCCGGACCGGCGCGTAAGCGTTTCCATCGCCGCCGGCATGTCTGAGAGGCTCATCTGCAACGCCAGCCCGCATCCCGCGGTGAGGCCTCGAGGCGGAGGGACCACCTCCAGCCAGAAGCCGGCCTCGCGCAGGATATCCTCTGCGGCCATGGCCTGATGCGTCGTCTCGAAGGTGAAGACGATGTCGTCCACCGGACTTGGCCCGCCCGCGCCGGAGCCCACCTCAGACCGTGATGACTTTACCGGCGTCACGCATGAGCTGCTGAAGAAGAGGGATCGACCCTACCTCTCCCACGGCCAGTCTGTCGCGGACCTGGTAGTAGTCGAGGCAAGTGCCGCACGCGTAGATGCGGCAACCTTTTTCGGTCAGCCGTTTGAGCCCTTCCAGCACCGGCGAGTCGTCCAGGGTCAAGAACACCCCCCGATTCGCGAAGGCGATGTCGGCCGCCTCGTCGAGCCGCTCGTGCAGACTGTTCCAGAAGGATTGCGCCAAACGTCCCCCGATCTCAGGATCGACCCCCAGGGATTCAGACCGCACATAATAGAGAGTGTGGCTTGGTTCCTCTGACATCCGTCTTCTCCTCGGGGAGCGGCTTTAGTGGGCTCGCCCGAACGTCACGCCCGTGAAGGCTCGAGCAAGATCGTGGTGCGGAGAGCGGGGAGGCTGTCCCCTGTAACCTCGAACTCCGAGCCGTGGATTCGTTGAACCGTCTTCTGCGTCGCGAGGAAGTCCGCCTCCGTCGAGATGGGGAAATCGGTGGCCGCTGTCTTGTAGTGCATGGGGATCACGACCGCCGGGTCGAGCGACTCCACCACCGCCGCCGCGGTCTGGGCATCTATCGTATAGAATCCGCCGACCGGCACGAGCACCACATCCACGTTCCCGATGGCCCTCACCTTGGGTGGAGCGAGCGGATGGCCGAGGTCTCCCAAGTGGGCGAGCCGGATATCGCCATCGTCGATCACTATGATGGTGTTCGTGCCCCGTTGGCTTCCGCCGTTGTCGTCATGCTTCACGGGCACGCCGGTGATCTGTACGCCGGCTACTTTCGCAGAGGTAGGTTGCACGAGGACGAGTGGCTCGCCCAAAATCGTGTCCGTGGCCCCGTGGTCTTCGTGAGTGTGACTTGCGACGACCACGTCGGCGCTCTCGTCGATAGGCGCGTAACGAAGAGCGCCGCCGAACGAGCCCGACCGGTACGGATCGAGGATGATGCGGGTGCCGTCCTGGGCTTCGACGAGGAAGGAAGAGTGGCCGTAGTAGGTGATCTTCATGTCTCCATCCCCTTGGACCGTGCTCTTTAGAGACTCGCTGCCATGCATGGGGTAGGTTAGCCCATGGGAGTGCGGGGTAACAAGAAAGGATGCCGGGCGGCGCAGGCCATCGAAGGTTGTCCTTGCCGGGATGACGGCCGATTGGTAATATACCCCCTTAGGTATATGAGCGCGACTATAGAGACCAGGGATCTGCCGTCTGGCAAACAAGCTCGGGTGCGTCTCTCATACGGGTCTCGCTTTCGATAACATGTGAGTGAAGCCGGCGATGCCGGCTTGTGACGACAAGGAGAATGACATGGGCGATGTGGCGATTCAGGAAGTAGACGCGAAGGGGTTCGACGAGATCGTGGCAGCGTCGACAATACCGGTGGTGGCCGACTTCTGGGCGCCCTGGTGCGGCCCGTGCCGGATGGTGGGTCCGGTGCTTGAGAAGATAGCTGCAGAGCACGCGGCGAAGGTCACTGTGGTCAAGGTGAACGTGGACGAGAACCAGGAGCTTGCAGCGCGTTTCGGTATCATGAGCATCCCCACCGTCATACTGTTCGAGGGTGGCAAGGTGAAGACCCAGTTGGTCGGAGCGCGCGGCCAGAAAGACTACGAGAAGGAATTCGGCCTAGTCTAGAGCGTGGCCTCGAGGCTTCGGACATGGTGATCGGAAGGATTGGGGTGGACTTTGATGTCTGAGGACTCGACCAGAGAGCTCGTGCTCGTGGGCTCGCGGGCCATCGATTCGACGCGGCGTGGTGGTGGTTGACGGCCCGCTCTGTCTCTGGAGGAGACAGTCAACTACCTGAACATGGACCTGACCGCGCGCACGGGGGGTGTCCGGCCCTTGCGCTACGTGGACGCCGACGGTCCGGAGTTGCAGGAGTATCCGGCGCTGGCCGGGGCGGTCGAGGAGGGGC
>JADGPI010000118.1 GCA_017882525.1 Thermoleophilia bacterium | reverse complement strand
GATCGATGTGGCGATAGAAGTCATGGTGCTGTTGGACCACGATTCCGGTAGCCGGTCCAGGGCCACCGAGACTCATCTATCCTCGCGAAATGCCTCTGGATGAGGAAGGTAGCCAGGGCGGGCTCTGCAGCGATTCCAGCCAAGAGCCAGCCGAGCACATAGTCCTTCTCGATGATCTCCTCGCTCAGGCTCCATTCACCTCGGAGCGCGAGGAGCTCGCCTTTGGGGATCATGAGGGATTGTCCTTGGTGATGCGAGCGTTGGCGAGGATACCCCAGCGTGAAATCCGCGGGCCGGACGATGGAGCGGATGGCTCCAGCAGCGAGATTCCCGTCGTGAGGCGACTTCGAGCCTCGGTGACGAGCCCTGGCTGGTTCAACGCCAGTGCTTCGAGCAGATAGCCCAGCCGCTTGAAGATCGCTCCGTTGCCCATCTTCTCTCCGTATGCGACGAGAGTCTTCGGATCGTGCTCTTCGAGGTAGCGCGCCAGCACATCCCCCACGTCGCGAATACCTCCGGCCAAGTGGGGCTCGTCAAGCATGTCGACCACGGTGCGGGCGGGATCAGCGAAGCGAACTCGGTGGTCCTGTCGCCAGAGCTCTGTGACGCCCCAAATGGCCTCGGGCGCGACGTGCTCGACAATGTAGTCATGGTCGAGCAGGTGAAGCCTCGTCGAACGGATGCGGTGAGTTGATTTCAAGACGGTGGTCCGAAAGATCTGTTCCGTAAGGCCCCAGTGGCTGGCGGCCGTCCACCCCGTGAAGTAGCAGGGGCCCCAGACGAGAGCCGCAAGGAAGACCGGATCCTCTGACCAGCTCTCAGGATGCTCGGCTTCGATCGGCACGGGTATGTATAGGCCGCGGTGTACCCGTCGCAGCCACCCGACATCGGCCCATCGCGCGAGCTTCTGAGCCGCGGTTGGGGTGGATACGTTGAGGGCTATCGCGGCTTCGCTGACGTTGATGGCACGCTTTCCGCGACCAACGAGCTTCGCGAGCTCAGCACGACCAGAGATAGAAATACCGCCGCGAACTCTCATTCGTCGACAACTATAGTCCACTAATTGGCTTTAGGAACTAATTTATGGACTTATTCTAACACTCTCTGATGCCTTAAAATTGCTCCACGGTTTAAATGGTGGACTTTTTGTGTCTATCGTGACGCTTTACGCTAGAACAGTGTCCGCGTCCAAGAGGTAACCGTCCGACGGAGCGGCGGCCCGCCACCAAGTAGTAGCCAACGCCACCTCCTACACCAAGGATGGTGAATCCGACGATCGTCATGACCTTGCCTTTTCCAGCAAAGGCAAGGTTCACGAGGTCGACGCCACCGGCTTGCTGCTGCAAGAGTGGAGCTGGGTCTTGGGCGCCACCTTCGGCTACATCGAGAAGCGGCCAACGCTCTGTGGACCGCCGCCGAGGTAGCGGTTGTGGACGACAATGTGACCTCCGTCGCCGCGAATTGACCGAAGAATTCACGGTTCGACCGAGTCGGGTAGACTCAGCTGGAATCTGGGAGGACCTGCCCGAGGCCGGCATGAGCTCCGTCATTCGCAAAATCCCGCGATGTCTGGCGACCGCAGCCACACCCCGGCCTTGCTGGCTTGTGGCCTTGGCCGTCGCGGCCGCGTGCGGTGGAAGGAGCGCCTTGCATGCCGCTCAGGGCGCGGGCGGTGCCTCCCCGGGCCAACTCGGCGGCTCGGGCGGAAGCGGCGGGGCCACGGCGTATGGCGCGACTTCGGGGACGGGCGGGGCCACGGGCAGCGGCGGCACGTCGGCCGTGACCACGGTCTACTGCCTGCCGCCCTTTGGCGCGGTGGTAGCGCAGACCAACCATGAAGATCCAGCGGGTTGTGCCGGCCGCTGCTCGGCGAGTTCGCCTTCCACGGCGGAATGCATCGCCGATTCTTGCAGGGTCACGCTGGCGGATTGCCAGGACAGCCCCGTGGGCATTGCCGTCGATGCCACCCACGTCTACTGGACGACCTCGGGAGCCCAGGCCAACGCGTGGCAAGGCACCGTGATGAAGGTACCCCGCGCCGGGGGCATGCCCATCACGCTCGCCACCGGCCAGCCCTACCCCGGCGACATCGCCGTGGATGCCACCAGCGTCTACTGGATCGTCGGCATGAACAGCTACGAGCGTGCCGTGATGAAGCTGCCCTTGGCGGGCGGCACCGGGACGCCGCTCCTCTCCGGACAAAGGTCCTTGGGCAGCAGCATCGCCGTGGACGGCACCAGCGCCTATTTCACGGACATCGGGGAGGGCGGCAACGTCGGGCAAGGCTCGGTGCTGAAGGTGGCCAAGGACGGCGGGCCGCCGACCACGCTCGCCGCCGCGCAATGGTATCCCTACGCCATCGCCTTGGACGCCGACAACCTCTACTGGACCAACCGGGGCGACGGCACCAACCCCATGGGGGGAAGCGTGATGAAGGTGTCCTTGCGCGGCGGCACACCCGTCACGCTTGCCTCCGGACAGACCTACCCGTCGGCCATCGCGGTGGACGCCGACAACGTGTACTGGCTCAATGGCGTAGCGTACGCCGGCACCAGCGCTGACATCATGAAGATGCCTCTGCAGGGCGGCACGCCCGTCACGCTCGCCTCCGGACATGACACGCCCGTGGGCATTGCCGTGGACAGCCGCAACCTCTACTGGACGACCCCGGGAGCCAACAGCGTGATGCAATTGCCGTTGGCGGGCGGCACGCCCACCATCTTCGCGATCGGGAAGTATCCCCTGAGCATCATCGCGAACGCCGACTGGGTCTACTGGCTCGATTCTCCGGTCGTGTTTTTCTGACCGCCGCCGCGAGAGGTGCCGGAGACCTATCTCGCGCGTCGGGCGGTCTCGACCAGGGTCCAGAGACTTTGAGATGTGCCTTGCGCCAACTCCAACGTGCGGGGCGCCACGCAAGGTGAACAGGCGCACGTCGACACCAGCGGCGCAACCGGCAACTTGCTCTGTTCACGCCATCTTTATCGACGGTGTCTACTCGGCCGACCGCGAGGGCGCGCGCAACGCGCGCGGGGCGGGTAGGTCCAGGTGTGGTCCCGAAGTCCCGGCAGGGGGAGAGGGCAAGGGTCTGATGTTCCATCCGGCGCCGGCGCCCGCGCCGGACGAGGTCGAGTCTCTCGTGGCTAGAGCCAGCAAGCGCATCCTGCGTTTCCTCCAGCGGCGGGCGGTAAGTAGGATAAACGCCTTCTGCGCGCGTCGGAGGCCGTGGCAGGCTGGGGCTCGTGGCGAGGATGTGTCCCAGAGAGGACGCAGACGGCCGGATCCCGACCGCCACCTGCGCCGAGGGTCTTTCCCGCGTTCCCTACCCCCTCTGCACGAAGGTCAGCGACCACTTCGTCCAGTCGATGATGGGATTCCACCAGATGCCGAAGAGGAGCAGCGCGGCCGAGAAGGCGCCGAGCATGATCACCTGGGCGATGGCCCGTGGTACGCTTCGCTCGTGGGCCGGATCACCGACATCTACGGGGGCAAAGACCCGCGCATGCTGCCGCGCTACTCGATCGCGGAAGCGGCGCAGTATGTCCGCGTTCCGTTTTCCACGCTCTCGACATGGGTCAAGGGACGGACGGGAACCGCCGGCGCGACCAAGGCCGAGCCGGTCATCCTTCTGCCTTCCGGTTCGCACTTTCTCTCGTTCCAGAACCTGGTCGAGGCCCACGTTCTCGGAGCTATTCGGCGCCATCATGGCGTGCCGTTGCAGAGAGTTCGTCGAGCGCTCAGGTTCGTGCAGAAATCGCTGGCGCAGCCGCACCCGCTCATCACCGCGCGGTTCGAAACCGACGGCATCGACCTCTTCGTCCACGAGCTTGGGAAGTTGCTCAACGCCTCCCGGGACGGCCAGGTTGCAATCAAGGAGGCCCTCCAGGCATCGCTCCGGCGCGTCGAGCACGATGATGATGGTCTTGCGGCCCGCCTGTTTCCATTCGTACGCACGGGCGACAGCGACGAGCCCAGATCCATCGTGGTCGACCCGCGGATTTCCTTCGGCCGGCCGGTCTTGGCGAAAACCGGCATCCCGGCCAGCACAGTGGTCAGCCGCCTCAAGGCTGGAGAGTCCTTGGACTCGATCGCGTCCGACTACGGCATCACCCCCGAACAAGTGACCGATGCCATCCGCTGCGCGCTCCCGGCGGCTGCCTGAGCCCTGGGTCTTCTTTGACAGAGGCGGCACACACCTGCACCCTCGCCTCGGAGATCCGGCGTTACTGGTTCGCCAGTGACCTTGGCTGGTGTCCCGTGCGGTCACTCGGTGGACTCCTTCAGACAAGTGAACTTAGGCAGCGCTAGGACGCCGGCGCAGAACTGGGATTCGGAACTGCAGAACCCGAGGGCGCAACAAAGTCTATCAGCGACCTAAACGAGGGGCACCGCTTGGCACACACCTCAAGATTAAGCTTGCTGGCAAGATCGGGGTTGTCCTGAGTGGTGTAGCGTGGTTTCGCATTCACGCCGCGGGACAGGCGTTGCAGCGCCTCCTTCGGGCTGGCGATTCTGTGTGGCGTGGGATGGGCATTGCCATATCCGCGGCCAACGGTTTTCACCACCGCCTCATCCGACCAAAACCAGGCTTCCAGCTCCTCGACGGGGATGCAGATAAGTCTGCGAATCTCGGCGCATCTTGTCTGGCAGCAGTCCAGGAGAAGCTGGCGTAGTTGCGCTTCGTCGTTGAGCTGGTTTGGGGCAGGGTTCCGATCAAGATCGTGAACCACGATGATGTCTGAAACATCATTCTTTGCGACGAGATCTGCGATGATCCTGGCCGCCTTGGCCTTGATCTTGGAGCACCCCTTTTGCCCGCGAACTTTGACCGGAACTTCTTCGCCCGCCAATCGGTGGATGACGACGCGGATGACGTCACCATCGGTCTGGTCCTCCGAAATGACGCCGAATCTACGTGTCATCTATTGCGCCCGAGAGCAGGAACTCGTCGAGCGTACCTTCCTGGCTCAAGAATGCAGCAGCTCGATCCATTTCAGAGACGACCAACGCGCGAACGTGCGTTTGTCCGTCCTGCCGATAGACAATGCGCAGTTCCTCCGGTTTGACCTGCCCAAAGATGACCGGGGAATGGCTCGAAATCAGGAACTGGCGATCCTCCGCGTACGCGTCTAAGACACTCAAGAGCCTGATCAGTGCGCCTGGATGAATGCCCGTTTCTGGCTCTTCGAGGAGCAGAATCGACCGGCTCTGTATGCTCAGCATTGCGTATAAGATCTCAATCAATCGCAGGGTGCCGTCAGGGGCCGCACCTACGTTGACATCGTCCACATCAATAGAAGCGAACGATGGTCCGTCTGGCAGCTCAGTGATTGGAATCTCGAACTTCCGAAATGCACCAATCTTCTGGCCTAGCGCTGTGAATTCTGTGAATGTGGGCGAATCTGTCCGCTTCCATTCGAAGATCTCCGAAAATATCTGTGTGAATCTATCTGGATTTACGCCCAGAATTTCCCACCTCGATGGCGTCTGTTCTGCCGCGTCTGTCTTCTTCTTGTCCTTGTAGAAGAACACCTTGTCGGTCCTAGCCCATGGGCCATCTTTGGGCTCTACCGCATGCGGAATTCCCGCATAGACACGCTTGGCATACAAACAGAAGAGAGCGAACAAGGAGGGTTGTAGACTTTCGGAGTTTGCTATCTGGGAGGGATCTGTCTTCATAAACACCGAGTTCGGGACACTCCCATCTTTGGGAATTTCGATTTCCTTGTCGCCGAGGAGCGCTCGACCGTCCTTCATTTGCCACATTGGACGGTCTTCCTGCCCATCATACCAACAGCGTTCGGTCCATTTCTGACCGGCGTCCTGGCCTTCCGACGCCTTCTGGTACAAGAGGGCATCCTGCGAAACTGGCGGCTCCCAAGAGTGTTCGTAGAAAATGCGCCTGCCCGTATGATCTTGAAATAGCGCCTTGAACCGGCGCGGACCAGTACGCGGACCACGCTTACTGTCATCGAGCCCCAGCAGAATTCCCTCGATCAGGGCTGACTTGCCAGCTCCGTTTCGTCCGATGAGAACAGTCCTTCGATCCGCGAGATCCAGGGTCACTTTGCCTGGGCCGAGCGGCGCCCATCCGTCAATCTCGACGGAGAGCATCTTCCAACCAAATGTCTCATGCTCCGCTTCTTCCGCGGGTGCGGTACTAGTGTGTCTGGCGTCGGCCACACCCTATCTTTATCATGGAAATGTGAATCGGGATGCTTTCCGGCTGTACGAAGCTCGCGGCACCTGGAACCCTCCAGACTCACATTTCATGGAGCTTGAGCGCGGGACCTTGGGCTTTTGGAGAGGGAGTCCCTTGCCCCGGAAGCTCCTACCCCAACCCGAGTCCGAGGCTGTATCGGACCATGGCCAGAGGCGGCAGGCACCAGTCTTGACTGCCGCCGACTTGTCCGCGTCCCGCTGGTTCGTTGGGACCTTCACCCGACGATAGATGGGCCGCTTGCCGCTGGCTCATCGGCGCGCAGGGCCTGGCCGGCGTTGCTTTCCGCGCACCCGCGCGGACGCCGTCGTTGACGCATCGGGTCCTGGCGGGTGCGCGCGGAGACAGCAAGTCCCCCGCCCTACCCCCTCGTCATAAACGTCAGCGACGCCTTCGTCCAGTCGACGATGGGATTCCACCAGATACCGAAGAGGAGCAGCGCGGCCGAGAAGGCGCCGAGCATGATCTGGTAGGTGACCTTGGGGCGCACGACGAGCTCGCCGGCGGGCGGCTCGATGAACATGGCCCGCGCGATGCGCATGTAGTAGTAGAGCGAGACCGCCGTGTTGAGCGCGGCGATGACGGCGAGGGTGACGTACCAGCCGCCGCCGTCCTCGGCGTAGTGATCGAGCACGGCCACGAAGAGGTACCACTTGCCGGTGAAGCCGGCGAGCGGCGGCAGCCCGGTGAGCGAGAAGAGAAAGACGGCGAAGGTCACGGCGAGCAGGGGATTCCGGTGCGCAAGTCCGTTGCAGTCGGCGATGGTCTCCGAGCCTGTCGCCTGGGCGATGGCAATGACCGCGAGGAAGGCCCCGAGGTTCATCACCAGGTAGACCAGCATGTAGATCATCACGCTCTGCACACCCAGGCGCGAGGCGGCCGCCAGCCCCATCAAGGCGTAGCCGGCGTGCGAGATCGACGAGTAGGCGAGCAGGCGCTTCAAGTTGTTCTGGTGAAGCGCGCTGAGATTTCCCAGGGTCATGGTGACCGCGGAGAGCACGCCGACCACGGCCGGCCAGGGCACGTCGGTCAGGCCGCGCGCGACCCCCTCGGCGCCGCCGCTGCTGGCCAGCGAGCTGTAGAAGACACGGATGGCCAGCGCGAAACCCGCCGCCTTGGGCCCGACGGAAAGGAAGGCCGTGAACGGGGTGGGCGCGCCCTCGTACACGTCGGGGCCCCACATGGGCCAGGGCACGGCGGCGATCTTGTCGCCGATCCCGCACAGCACGAAGATGACAGCCACCATCAAGGCCACGCGCAGGCCGGCATGG
>JADGPI010000117.1 GCA_017882525.1 Thermoleophilia bacterium | reverse complement strand
GCCATCCTGGCCGCGGACGGCAGCGCGCCCCGCAAGCAGCGGCATACGGCCCGACGGATCTTCCGGCGCCTGCAACAGGAACTGCCGACCTGCACGGCGGCGGAGTCGACCGTGCGGGAGTACGTGCGGGAGCGGAAGCACGCGCTGGGCCTCCACGGACGCGTGACCTGCGTTCCGCAGAGCTATGCCTGGGGGAGCGAGGCCCAGGTCGACTGGTACGAGGCGGTCGCCGAGCTCGACGGCACGCGGCAGACCCTGCAGGTGTTCGGGCTCCGCAGCATGGCGAGCGGCGGGGCCTTCCATCGGGCGTATACCCACGCCACGCAGCAGTCGAGAATCCGATGGATCATCTGCGGATACGAGAGGCTCGCCTGGAAGCGGTGAGATATACATGGGGGGGCCGAGATGGGCGGCCGCCATCAGGCAGAATTCATTGGACCCAAGCGTCTGTCGCGGAGGCGATGTCGCAACTGCCATTCGCAATATCCCCCCTGGTTTGTGTCCGCTCCCCCAGGAGTCCTCGCTCTTCCCCGCGACACGGCGTCCCTTGACCATGGTTTTCGCACGGATTTTCGGTCCGACCCACTCCTCGTGGCAGTGGCGGCAGGTGCACCACCCGCACCACCCGCACATCCGTCACACGCCCGCGTCCTTCCCCGGCGTCCGGAAGATCCCGCATACCTTGCGCCGAATCCGCTTCGGCGAATACTCCAGTTCCCGGATCCCCTCTTCGACTGTGACTGCTGCCCACGCACCGGGATCCACGGCCTTTGCGTGCTCGCTCATATTACGCCTCCTTCTCTCTCGCCCGGTTCGTTGACGACTGGTCCACTGGATCCGCCGGCCGCGTAACGTACGGTTCCCATCGACCACACCCGCCCGTCCGCGTACCAGTAACCATCGGCCCCCAGAGTGCACCGACAGCTTTGGCACTCATCTCCCGGCTTGTAGGCCGCGAGGTCGCCGGCGGTCGCACGTCCGTCGCCAGTCCGATGGTCACATGGCTCCTGCGTGTCCTCGAACATCGCTTCTCCCGTCGCCCGCATCGTCGGGCTGTTCACGAGTTCCCCACCGTCAGCGTGAGCGCCTCAGCCAGGTGCGTCACGGTGGGGAGTCGAGCGGCCGTCTGCCCCAACTCCCCCCGGCCGCCCGCATAGGCCCACGCCCGCCTACGTGGCCAATGCCCATTGATTCGGCCACGGACAGCTCGCCACGCGTCCAGGTGCTCGCCGATTGATGAGTGTTGCATGATACCATATATCGAGCCATGTGAAGGCGTGGTCGATGAATATACCGGCCAGTGAGATATTTTATCGTCATCATCAGCACCAGCGCCTGCACCCCCCACCATGGGGCTTTTTGGACTAGGGCAGATTGGATTGGCAGGTGTCTGGGGAAAGGGCAAGATTCAAAGAAGGCTACTCGGCAGGATCGGGAACTCGGCATGATCCGAATCGTTCTCGTGGCTGGTGTCTTCTTGTGGTCGACGCGTGAGCGCGCCGTACACCTATTTCCCCTGCGGAGCATTTCCTGGGAGCGCGGAAATGATCCGACCCGGCTCATCGTGCGCCACCGCTCGGCGCGCGGATGCCTTCACCCCATGACGTGAGACGACCTCAGCGTCTTCAGAGCCGCCGAACCCGATCTCGACGTGCAGCGCGATCCCGATGCCGGGGTTCCGATTCTCCCGCCCGGGATCGATGCGGACCACGGTCCCCTGCATCGGGGTTTCCTGCGCGTTCTCATCGAGCCAGCTCACCTCGATCTCGGACCCCTCCTCGAACGCCTCAGGGGCCACCACATAGGTTCCTTTCAAGGTCATGTTGGTCAGGGACCCCGTGATGTCGAGGGCGACGCCGTCCGCCCCTCGGCCGCGGAGACGCACCGGGAAGCGCGCGGGCACACGGGGCCCGATGCGCGGTGCCGTCGGACAGACCGTGACGAGCGGCGTCTGGCACTGGACGGTCAGCCCTTCGGCAGCCGCCCACGTTTCGGGAAAGCGTTCCCGGGCCAGGCGGACAGACCGCCGGATGGTGGTATCGTCCGAGTCGGGATCATGGTGGAAGAGGAGCAGGCACCGCACGTGCGCCGCCTCGGCCACCGCCGTCGCCTCCAGCCACGAACTGTGCCCCCAGCCGCGCCGCTTCTCGAGCATGGCCGGCGCATACTGGGCGTCGCAGATCAAGACGTCGGCGTCGCGCGCGAGATGGCGGAGCATCGCATCGCCGAGGGGGTCGCCCGGCTCGTTATCGGTGGCGTACACCACGACCCCGCACTCGGTCTCGATGCGAAACCCCAGACACCCCTGCGGGTGATGCAGCCGCTCCGACTCGATGGTCGCGTCGTGGAGGACCCAGCGCCGTCCGGACTCCACGGCGGTGAACGTCTGGGCGGCCGCCAGCGCGGAGAGGTCGACCGGGAAGTACGGCTTGAGCATTTGCCCCTGGAGCGCCGACTTCATGGCCGCTCCATTCTCCGGTGGGAGGCCGAAGAACGCGATCTGGTTGCGAGGGTCGTAGAGCGGGGCGAAGAAGGGCAGGCCCTGGATGTGGTCCCAGTGGTAATGCGACAAGAGGCAGCAGGCATGATGAGGGCCGGCGTCCGAGCCCCACGCCGGCACCTGGCCAAGCGCCCGCAGCCCGGTCCCGCCATCCAAGATGATGCGATAGCCTGCCGGAGTCTCCACTTCGACGCAGGGGGTATTTCCTCCATGCTGCCAGATGCGGAGGTCAGAGAGGGGAATGGATCCGCGGACGCCGAAGAATCGCACGAGCATCAACGGGGTCCTCACAGTGAAGAGAGGGATACGCACCATTCGGGGCACACGACCGCCTCCTCACGACGAGGGTGGCCGTCGTCCCGGGCATACAGGGAAGAAGGTACTTCAAGTCCTATGCCACACACCAGGGAATGGACCATTCTGTGGCGATGCAAGGCAGAAGCCTCACGGAAACAGGACGATGGGCACGGAAACCATTCTCGCCTGAGATTCAGGATCTGCGTTGCCCGGGTTTCACATATGGAAAGTATTCCGACAGAGTGCGACTGATCGGCACTCGTCCCACCAAACTGACAATCATCCCCAGACTGCGGATCGTCGTGTGGTTCGCCAGCCGAGCACTGCTGCTGGCTGGCGTGCTTGGGTCGCACTGGCGACCGACAGGTGGCACTCACCGCGGGAATTCCTGGCCGCGAAGGGGTGGGGTTTCCCAACCGCCGGTGCGTCGCACGCGATGCTCCAAGGCATCGACGGACTCCGGCCCCGGTCTCCGCACCGGCCTCGCGCAATTCCTTCCAGGGACAGAGCGCAGGGCGCGCAAGGAACGACCATGGTTCCGGGGATCGGAGCACCGACTGCCCTGGAATAGACCGGAAAGTCCTCCCTGAATTGCGGACCCTGCAGCCTGGCACCTCGCTGCGAGCATGGCGGGGAACCTTGTGGATGGGGAACATTCTGGGGCCGAGCCCATCCGGTACAACGGGAGGCCCAGACCCGTCGTGTCGTTTGTGGCGACCCATTTGGGTTGATGGGTGTGCGAGAGGTCCGAGTCGCTCGCTCACCGTGCCATGCTACTCTTTGCACGGTTGCGGTTCAAGACTCGGAGCGCTCCGCCTCTTATCTCGGGGAGTCGAATATCGCGAGAATCCCGCTGCACTCATTGTTTGTCACGATGGAGGACAGGCGCAGGTTGACCTCCTGCCCCTCCACCAAGTGAATCACGGTCTGAAAGTCAAGAGTTTCAGCCGTCTTCGATAGTTCCTCCAATAACTTCTCCACCACCTTGCGATCACGCTCGGGACAAAGCGGCGACAGCAATTCTCCGATCAACTGCGGCTCCTTCCTTCTGAGAACCTGACATGCGCCGGGATTCGCCGACAAAATTCGCCCGGTTGGATCCACCTCCAGCGCGCCGGCCCCGAGGGCTCGGAACAGATCACCGTGGCGCGTTTTCTCCTCGAGCATTTCCCCAACCACCTGCCTGGGGTGTTGCTCGCTGTATCCGAAGGTGCCGCCCGCGAATTCTCCCTTCCCCTGTTCTCTCGTGTCCAAGTACTCGATGGCTTTCAGGATATTCTGGGTTGCGGCGAGGATGGGACCCTTGGCAATATAGGCATCGGCGCTCAGCGTGGGGAACTGGCGGAAATCCTGAGGGCTCAGCGAAGAAAACGCCATCACCGGCGTATCGCGAAGCTCAGGATCCTGACGGATGAGCCAGCACACACGCGCCCCGTCCAATTTGGGCATCACGATATCCAAGATCACATAGTCCGGCTTCACCTTTCGGACGGCCAGCAAAGCCTCCAAACCATCGCAGGCCAGATGGACGTCAAACCCCACCTCGCGCAGAAAGCCACCGATGGCTGCCAGGAAGAAATTGTCGTTGTCCGCAAATACGATCGACTTCTGCGTACCCATGTCGTCGGCCCCTTTCCTGCTCACATGCGAACAACGCGATGGGGAGGAGTATTCGGTGTCAACGGAGCCTGTCGGAGAAATCCCGCCAGGCCCGTTTTAGCAACTTTTCAGGCCATATGAAATGGTGGATCGAGCCGAG
>JADGPI010000116.1 GCA_017882525.1 Thermoleophilia bacterium | reverse complement strand
CCGCGGACCGCGTCGAGCAGATGACCGTGGCGGGTAACACGACAATGATCTGCCTGCTCTTGGGCATCGACACTCGTTATCTCCGGCTGGAGCCTTACGTGCCCCCGACCGACCGCCTGCCGGCGGTGGCCGTGGACGAGCTGGGAGGGACCCTGCCCGTGGCTTTTGGAGCGAAACTGGAGACCCTGCCTTCGGTTGCGAGCTACGTCGGTGGCGACTTGGTGGCTGGTGTCCTGGCCTCCGGCATGGCCGAACGCGATGAAGTGGGCCTTTACCTCGATATCGGCACCAACGGGGAGGCCGTGATCGGCAACCGGGAGTGGCTGCTCGCCGCCTCCTGTTCCGCGGGGCCGGCCTTCGAAGGCGGCGGCCTGCGACACGGCATGCGTGCCACCTCCGGCGCGATAGAGGCGTTCAGCCTTGACGCTCACAGCTTGGAGGCCGCCATACTCACGATCGGTGACCTCCCGCCTGCTGGCATCTGCGGCTCGGGAGTCATCGACGCAGTGAGCGAGCTCTTGCGAGCTGGGATCCTTCTTCCAAACGGTCGTTTCGACCTGAGCGTGTCCGCTCCAGGCCTGAGGCTCGTAGACGGCCGTGGGGAATACGTCATCGCGGAAGCGCGGTACACCGCCTCGGGCGAGGACATCGTGCTCACGGAGGCAGACGTTGACAACGTGGTACGAGCCAAAGGCGCCATGTTCGCCGGCGTCACCACGCTGCTGAAGACGTTGTCACTGGATTGGGCCGATCTCGACCGCGTGTACGTGGCTGGGGGTTTCGGTCGACATCTGCGGGTGGAGCAGGCGATGTCCATCGGCCTCTTCCCAGAGATCGAGGTGGATCGCTTCGTGTTCGTTGGCAATGGTTCGCTTCTCGGGGCGCGGATGGTGGCGCTGTCTCGGGCAATGGGAGCGAAAGCGGCGGTAATCGCGGAGACGGTGAACAACATAGAGCTTTCCGACAGCCTGCTTTTCCAAGAAGAGTACGTGGCTGCCTTGTTCCTTCCTCACACCGACATGAGCCGTTTTCCTGAGATGGAAAGGGTTCTGGCTCGCAGCAAGGGGAGCCGATGAGCATCACGGTGCCGATCGAAGCCTATCGCGGTTCGATCCGTCCGGTGGACCTTGGCGGGCTGATCGTGGGCGGAGGAGGCGCATTCCCGTTCCATGGCTTCGACCGGCCGCTGACAAACCCGCCGCGAGTGGCCTTCGAGGTGTGGGACTGCCCTCCCGACGATTGGTCGTCGGAACTCGCTAGCGCGCTGGGAGCCGTGCTCGCCGACCCGGTGGCATGGGCCGCCAAAGTGGGTCAGGACCCGAGCGCCGAGGCCATATATCTGCGACTGAAGAGTGCGGACCCGCACGGATTGGCCCGTCGCACGGAAGACGTGGTGGCGGGAGCGCAGAAGATCATCGAAGCCGGCGGATTGCCCGCCCTGGTCGTGGGCTGCGGAGATCCAGGGACCGATGCGATACTCATGCCTGCCCTCGCGGAAGCGCTGGGTGGATGGCGAGTGGCTCTTGGGAACGCCGAGAGCGACACCTACCGCGCAGTCGGCACTGCGGCCAAGGAGCACGGCCACGCGGTCATCGCTTTCACGCCCATGGATGTAAGCCTGGCAAAACAGCTCAACACGCTGCTTCTGCAAGCGGGGATGGACGAGAAGGACATCATCATGGATCCCACGTGCTCGGCGCTGGGGTACAGCTTCGAATATGCCTTTACGGTCTTTGAGAGAGACCGGTTGGCGGCCCTCGCGCAGAACGACGGCAAGATGCAGGTGCCACTCCTCGCCACGGTGGGTCAGGAAACCTGGCATGTGAAGGAATCCAGAGTCCCGCAGGAAGAGCTGCCGGGCCAGGGGTCGCTTCATGATCGAGGGGTCCTCTGGGAGAGCATAACCGCGGTGTCTCTCATGTTGGCCGGGGCCGACATGGTGGTGATCCGGCATCCAGAGTCCGGCAAACTCGTCCATGCGGTGGTGGGCGCGCTTACAGAGGAAGGGCCGTCGTGGCACTGAGCGGCCTCCAGATCTTCAAGGTACTCCCCAAGACGAACTGCAAGGATTGCGGCTACGCGACGTGTATGGCGTTCGCCCTCCAGCTAGCGGCGGGCAAGGCGGAGTTGGGCGCCTGCCCTCATCTGGCGCCCGAGGTGGCCGCCACTCTCGCCGAGGTGTCGGCGCCGGCCGTTCGGCGGGTGGAGTTCGGCCCGGCCTCCGCCCCGCTTGTTATCGGGGAGGACACGGTGCTCTACCGGCACGAGAAGCGGTTCGAGCACAAGCCGGTCCTCGCCGCCCGCCTGGATGACTCCACGAGTGACGCCGATGTCGGACGAGTGATGCGCACCTTGCGAGACCAGTCGTTCGAACGGGTCGGCGATGTGCTGAGGATCGGCGCGGTAGTCGTCGCTTCTTGCGACGCAGCCACCCTGGCGGAACGCTCGCGCCGGGTGGTGGAAGACACGGCCTGCGCGGTCATCCTGCAAAGCGACGACGCTGCGGCGCTTCGCGCCGCAGCGGAAGGTCTGAGTGGACACCGTCCCCTCCTGTGGGGAGCGGCGCGCGACGGTTTCGAGGCGATCGCCGAGATCGCCGTGGATCACGCGCTACCTTTGGTGGTCAAGGGGTCGAGCCTGGATGTGCTCGCGGAGCTCGGACGGCGGTGCCTGGGCATGGGGCTTGCGCAGGTGGTGCTCGATCCACTTGTGGCTACCCTCCGCGACGCGCTCACCGCGCAGGTGCTGCTGCGACGGGCTGCAGTGCGAGACCGTGACAAGAATCTGGGCTTTCCCATCATCGCGTCTCCGTACCTGTTGCCCGGCGGCGCGTTGCTCAAGACCGTCTTCGCAGCTGTTCTCATCGCGAAGTATGCAGGCATCGTCGTGGTCGACGATCTGGACCCCGGGCACGTCCTTCCCTTGCTGGCGCTCAGCCAGGGGCTGTACACCGACCCTCAGCGACCGATGATGGTGGATGAGGGTCTTTACCCCATCGGCGATCCTGGTCCGGCCAGTCCCGTCCTCCTCACGACGAACTTCTCCCTTACCTACTACACCGTGGCGGGTGAGATCGAGAACAGCAAAGTGCCCGCTTGGCTCCTGGTGATGGACGTCGAAGGCCAATCGGTGCTCACGGCCTGGGCGGCCGGCAAGTTCGTCCCCGAAGCCATCGGCCCCTTCGTGACCAGGTCGGGCGTGGCGGAGAGAGTGAGTCGAAAGCAGCTGATCATCCCTGGGTACGTGGCCAACATACGGAACGAGCTGGAAGAGGAGCTCGACGGTTGGGAGGTAGTGGTCGGTGCGCGTGAGGCCGCCGACATACCGAGGTTCCTCAAGACGAGAGCGGAGGCGGGAAGATGACGGACGACAAGCCACTACAGCCAACGCGAATAGTGGTGATCGGGGGAGGGCCCGGCGGCTATGCAGCGGCTTTGAGGGCCGCGGACCTGGGGGCCGACGTCACGCTGGTCGAGCGGGAGCTCGTGGGGGGCACCTGCCTGAACCGGGGCTGCATCCCTACCAAAGCGCTCCTGTCCAGCACCGAAGCGCTAAGGAAGGCGCGCTTGGGCGCTGAGTACGGTTTCTCGGTGGGGCAGGACGTGGTGCCCGACTTTGTCCGCATGCAGGCGCGCAAAGAGCAGATCGTCACCCAACTGAGGGATGGAGTCACGCTGCTCCTGCGCAAGAGGAAAGTGAAGACTCTTGCGGGGGTTGGTCGCGTGGCCGGATCGGGGAAGGTGGAGGTCGAGTCATCCGAGGGCGTGGTGAGCCTCGAGGCCGACCGCGTGATCCTGGCCTCCGGCTCAGAGCCGGCTCTTCCACAGTTCTTCGATTTCTCCCACCCCTCGGTAGCCACCTCCACAGGATTGCTGAACCTCACGAAGATCCCCTCCTCTCTGCTCATTGTCGGCGGAGGGGCGATCGGCTGCGAGTTCCTGTCGATCTTCGTCGAGTTGGGCTCGAAAGTGACCCTTGTGGAGATGATGCCGCAGATCGTGCCGACCGAAGACGCACGCCTGACCAAGCAACTGCTGGGAGTGTTCCGGAAGAGCGGCGCCGAGGTCCTCGTGAAGACGAAGGTGGAAAGGGTCGCTGCGTACAGCGAAGGTTCGGTCACTGTGGAGCTGACGGGTGGAGAGCTGGTGACCTGCGAGAAGCTCTTGGTCTCGATCGGGCGCAGCCCGAACACGCCGGACTTGCGGCTCGAGACGGCGGGGGTCGAGGTCGACGGGCGCGGATTCATCAAAGTGGACGAGAACTTGCGGACGACGGCCACCGGGGTCTACGCGATAGGAGATGTCACGGGCGGCATGCTGCTGGCTCATGTGGCGACTCACGACGGGATCATGGCCGCGGAGAACTGTCTGGGAGGCACCCGGGTGCGCGACCTCCATCTGGTGCCGAGGTGCATATACACCTCCCCAGAGGTTGCAGCCGTTGGTCTGAGCGAAGACCAGGCGCGCGAAGAGGGCCGTGAACCCATAACCGGGACATTTCGGATGGGTGCGTTGGGCAAAGCGCTTGCGATGGGCGAAAGTCAAGGCTTCATCCAGGTGGTGGCGGACCAGCGGACGGACGAGATCCTGGGGGCGAGCATGATGGGGCCGCACGTCACTGATGTCGTGCATGAGGCGGCCGCTGCGATGAGGGCGGGTCTCAAGACCCGAGAATTGGCCGACATGATCCACGCGCACCCCACGATCTCGGAAGCGCTGATGGAAGCGGCCGCCGATGTTCACGGGGAGTCCATCCATGTCGCCAGGTGAACTGCCTGGCGGCGCTGGGTCCGTTGGCAACGACGCATGTCCTAGCCCTGGCTCGGGCGTCGACAAGCGCGGCGGCCACGCCCTCGAGCGTCTCCGAAAGCCGGAATGGCTAAAGAAGCCCCTTCCGGAACCCCAAGCCGTCAATCGGATGGAAGGTCTGCTGCGGCAACGGCATCTGCACACGGTTTGCGAGAGTGCCCTCTGCCCGAATCTGGGGGAGTGCTTCGGCAAGGGCACGGCCACCTTCCTTATCATGGGGGACGCCTGCACGAGAGATTGCCGCTTTTG
>JADGPI010000115.1 GCA_017882525.1 Thermoleophilia bacterium | reverse complement strand
GCCGCCTCACGTCTCTCCCCGGATGCCGCTGCGCGCCGCCTGGCAGATCTCTATTTCTCAGACCTTCCCCGCCTCTCGTGGGGCCTCTTTCGGGCTCGAACCCGGTGCGACGGACGAGGCGAACACATCGCGTTGCATCTCGCTCTCATGCCTTTCCTCCCGTTCGTCCTCTTGGGCGAACCGACTACGGAGCGGACGCCCAGCAAGACCACGGTGAGTTACCCGATAACCGGCGGAGCGTTGACGCGACCCACTCCCCTCGGGGCTTTCGTATTCACAGCCGCGAGTGCAGACGATGGAGACCTCACTCTTTCGGTGTGTGTCGACGGCTACGCTTCTCTCCTGGCGGGTGACTGCCGATCGCTGTGGCGCCGCACGTTGTATCGAGCCACGCAGTGGTTCGTCCATCGGTATCTGGTAACGCGCTTCCTCAGACATGCAGCCCGCCGGCTCTCGATCTCAAGTTGACCTGCACCCGATACGACTCGCCTCAGCCCTTGACAAGCGAATCATCGAAGAGCAGGGCGGCGAAGACCTCCGGATCGAACGGCTGCAGGCTCTCCATCTTCTCGCCCGTGCCGATGAGCTTGATCGGCAGGTCTAGCTCGTGTGAAACCGCCAGAGCGATGCCGCCCTTGGCGGTCCCGTCCATCTTCGTGAGCACGACCCCGGTGATATCGACGGCTTCCTTGAACATCCGAGCCTGGATGAGGCCGTTCTGACCCGTAGTGGCATCGATCGTAAGAAGCGTCTCGTGCGGGGCGTCGGGGATGCGCTTCTTGATGACCCTCGCGATCTTCTCCAGTTCTTTCATAAGATTGACCTGGGTGTGCAGCCGCCCCGCGGTGTCCACGATCACTACGTCCGATCCCCGCGCCTGGGCGGCCGCGAGGCCGTCGAAAACCACCGCTCCCGGATCACCCCCGCGCTCATGACGTACGACCTCGCACCCGACCCGGTTGCCCCATTCCACGAGCTGCTCCACCGCCGCGGCCCTGAACGTGTCACCCGCCACCAGCAGAGGCTCCTTGCCGAGCTGCTTGAGATGCCAGGCGATCTTACCGATGGTCGTGGTCTTCCCGGTGCCGTTCACCCCCACGACAAGTATCACGGAGGGGGAAGCGGACACATCGATGCGCGTGTCGGCCAGACAGAAATGGCCCGCGGTCACTTCCCTCAGTTTGGCGAGCAGATCGCGCGAATCTTTGATGCTGCCTTCGTCTGCCGCCTTTTCCAGGGTCTCCACGATGGAAACGGTCGTCTCCACCCCCACGTCTGCGTAGATGAGGGCTTCTTCGATCTGTTCCCATAGGTCCTCGTCGAAGCGATCGAAAAGGACGGAGGCGAACTGCTGCTGCAGAGCCTTCCGGCTCTTTGCCAACCCATGACGAAGTTGGGTAAGCCAACTCTTGCGTGCCTCTTGAACATCCTCCGGCGTGACGACCACGGCCGTCTTATTCACGCCGACGAACACTTCGGACCAGTCGTACGTCACGCCCCCTGCCTCCTATTCCGCGGATCGCCGGCCATCTAGGCGCCTTGCGCTATCGGGGTCGAGCCGTGAGAGTCTTCGGTCGTCGCGGTGTCTCCGCCGGCCGCGACAGCTCCGCTGAGGACGCCCCCATCTTCGGCTCGCCGGAACCTCCGCGAGAGCACGCGCGATGTGCCGTCACTCTCGAGTGCGACTCCGTAAAGAGTGTCGGCCACCTCCATGGTCTGCCGCTGATGAGTGATGATTATGAACTGCGTCCTGTCGCCATAGCTGCGGATGAGCGAAAGGAACCTCCGTATGTTGAGGTCGTCGAGCGAGGCCTCGACTTCATCGAGGATATAGAAAGGACACGGGCGGGCCAAGAACAGGGAAAAGAGGAAGGCAATGGCGGTCATGGCTTTCTCGCCACCTGAAAGCAGGCTCATGCTCCGAGGAGACTTGTTGGGCAGCTTGACCTCCAGGGCTACTCCGCGAGTATCTTCGCCGCGCTCTCCACCATCGTCGACACCCTCATCCAAGCCCTCGTCCGCCGGCCCCGTCATTGCCGGCTCTGTGAGCCGCAAGGTCCCCCTCGCCCCCGGGAACACAGTGGCGATGACCGAGGCGAAATGCTCCCTGGTGGCATCGAAGATCTGCATGAACGAGGCGTTGATGTGCTCGTCCAGCTCACCGATCACGTCGCGCAGTTGCGCCGTCGACGCTTCAAGGTCGCGCCGCTGCTCGGCGAGGAATCCGGCGCGCTCCTCCGCTTCACGGCACTCTTGCTCTGCCAGTGGGTTGACGGGTCCGATGCGTTCGCGACGCTTCTCGGCCCTGTCGATGGCCGACAACAAGGCTTCCGGGTCTTCCCCACCGACATCCTCGGACCGGACAGAACGAGGCGAGAGATGGCGCCGGCAGAGTGCTCCAAGTTCCTCCTCGAGGACCGCGCGCCGATCGGCGAGCCGCACCTGCTCCACCTGAAGCTCCGCGATACCGGCCGCGAGGCCATCGTGCTCGTGCTGCGATTCCGATTCCGCGCCCCCCCAGTCTCGCATCACGCGGGCTGCCTCCTCCGAGCGGCCCCTCACCTCGTCGACCCTGGCTTCCATGGAGCCAACAGCCCCGCGCATCCGCACGGCCAGTGCCTCGACGGTCTGCTGCAGACCCACCAGAGCAGGCAGATACCGGGACAACGCGTCGAGGCGCCTCGTACAACGCGCCAGTTCTTTCTGAGAACTCTCACGTTGGGCAAGTGCGCGTTGCCGCTCAAGCTGGTGAGCTCGCGACCGCTCGCGCAGCCTCACCTCCAGCAGGGCGGCCTGGCTCTTCTTCTCTTCTAGCTTTGCCACGCGCTGCCGCAGAGATTCGAGCCGAGCTTGGCCCGAGCGCAGTCCGTCTCTGGCTTGCTCGAGGCCGGCCTCCCGCTCTGAGATGGTCGCTTCGAGGTCAAGCAAGTCGGCCTCCATCTGGGCAGCCAACTCCTCCTCGTTCTTGTCTCTCGTTATCAACTCCGCCAGCTGTGCTTCGGCCTCTTCCGTTCTCCTCGCGTGCAGGTCGGCCTCGTTGCCCTCGGCAAGCGCCTGACGCTCCGCCCCCGTGAGGACCTCTTCCGCTGCCTTCAAGGCCTGGTCAGCCCGCTCCGCCTCCACAGCTGCCGCCGCTCGCGCGGCATGTGCACCACCCTGCTCATCCGCGAACCTGAGTCTTTCTGTGACGACGTTCTCTAGTTCGCCGCGCGCGCTCAAAAGCGCCTCGGCGCCCACCTCACTCCTCCGGGCGGCATGCAGCCCAAGTTGCGCCACCTCGCCCTTTCGGGAGACCACGCACCACTGTTCGCTTCCGGCCCCACCGTGAGAGTCGGCTTGCAGACCCTCCAGGACCTCGACCACCGCGATGCGGGGCGCCAACCGCCGGAGCGTGGCAAGGACCGCCTCGGGGCCCCTTACCAACTCCCACAGGTCGCGGGCACCCGCCGGCGGGGCCGCGGAGCTCGGCGCGGGTGCAGAGCGCACCTCATCCGCCCATATGACCTCGAGAAGTCCCTCTCCCCGCAGAGCCGCGGAAGGGTCGGGCGGCCCCGGGATGACGACGGCATTGATGATCGGGCCCAGCGCTGCGGTCAGCGCCCGTTCGTAGCCGGGCTCCACAGTCAGCAGATCGGTCAAGACCCGGGCCCCGACGACAGACTTCAGCAAGTTCCTGGCGCCGCCGGGCAACCCCTCCTTGCGCTCGAGCACCTGCTCCAACACTGACCGGCGTGAATCGATGCCCGCCAGAAGCGCCCCAAGCCGAGCTTCTTCCCGCGCTGTCTCATCCACAGTCGCACGTTTCGCGGCCCGGGCGGCAAAGGCCGACTCAACAGCACGTCGTGCCTCTTCCACCATGCGTGCGCTTGCTGCCCGCCTGCTCTCTAAGTCGAGCGCCGTATCCGTGACCTCCTTGAGACGCCCGCGCGCAGCCGCCTTCAGCTCAGAGAGCTCCCGCCTTATCCGGGCCCGGTCGGCTGCCTCGCGGCGCAGATAGTCACGTTCTTGAAGAGCCCTCGTCCGTGCCGTTTCCAGTTCAAAGACGGCATCCTTGGTGTCGTCCTCCTCCTTTTGGGTGGCTCGAAAGAGCGGCAGCATCTCGTCGACTTCCGTCCTGAGAGCCTGGGCCACAGCACCGACCCAGCCGAGGCGCGTCTCGTCCCCGTCGTCCAAACCGGCCTCTTCCAGTCGCAAGACTGAAGCCGCCGACTCACTTTCGGCGAGTTCTTGGCGCCTCTCAGCCCGGGCCAACTCACCTTCGATCCTGGCCACGCGCTGGCGGAGCGACACCGCTCGTGAGTCGACACGCTCCACTTCCGAACGGGCACCGAGGTAGACGGCACCCAACTCCTCACGCTCGCGCAGCGCATCCGTGAAGCGTACCTCTTCGACCGCCTTCCGCTTCCGCAAGTCGGCCAAGCTCGCCTGCACCGCTGCTAGGCGCTCTCGGGCGCGGGTGAGCGACCGCTCCTTTTCCGCACATGCTCGCCGGGCCTCGATCAACTCGAACAAGACGTACCTCGCACGAGCCTGAGCCCACTCCTCCGTAGCCTGGACGTAACGTTCGGCAGCCGCCACCTGCTGCCGCAAGGGCCGCAGTGCGTTCCGGACCTCCCGTTCTACGTCGTTCACTCGCAGCAGGTTCTGCCCCACCCTCTCCAGCTTCGCGTGTGCCCGTTCCCGACGCTTCTTGAATCGACCCAGTCCCGCGGCTTCTTCCACGAGCGCGCGCCGCGCCGCCGGAGTGGAGTTCAGCAGCGCCTCGACCTTCCCTTGGCTGATGACACTGTGCATCTCACGTCCTAGACCGAGCCCCCCGACCAGGTCCTGGACATCCAGTAGCCGGCAGCTGGCGCCGTTGATCCGATACTCAGAGGTGCCGTCGCGCATGAGCCGCCTGATGATCTCCACCTGGCTACAATCCAGGGGCAATGAGCCACAGGTGTTGTCGAAGACCAGGCCGACCTCGGCCACCGCACTGGATCTCTTGCCGTCCGGCCCAGTGAAGATGACGTCCTGCATCGTACGGCCGCGCAGATTTCCGGGGCTCTGCTCTCCCAGCACCCAAAGAACCGCGTCGGCCACGTTGCTCTTGCCACTGCCGTTCGGGCCAATGATCACGGTCACGCCGGGCTCGAAGGCCAACTCGGTCGGGCGGGCGAAGGTCTTGAAGCCCCGAAGCCTTATTGAATGCAGGAACGCCAACCTAGGACCCCCGTTTGGGCTCTTCCAAAGCCGTCAAAGCCTCCCTCGCCGCCGCCTGTTCGCTCATCTTTATCGTGGTGCCGGTGCCACGACCTTTGATGACACCGGATACCAGCACCTCCGACGTGAACAACCGAGCGTGCGCGGGCCCTTTATCGGCAACCAAGGTGTACACAGGCTGCAAACCCCGAGGCGCCAGCAACTCCTGGAGAGCGGTCTTGTGGTCCACATGCGAGGTGGCCGCGTAGACGAGTTGCTCCTCGAAGGCGTCTATGGTCGCCGCCCGGGTCCGCTCGAAGCCAAAAGCAAGATAGACCGCGCCGATCACCGCCTCCAGCACGTTGCCCAACGTGCTCGCGCTACCGGCGATCTCACGCCGGCGGACCTCCGAAGCCGGCGCCCGTTCCAGGACCAGCCCCGACAAACCCAGTTGTTCCGCCACCTGCACGCAGCTCGTCCGGCTCACCACAAAAGCTTTTTGACGGGCCATCTCCCCTTCGTCGCTGCCGGGGAACCGCTCGTAGAGCGCCGAGGCGATGACCAAGCCGAGGACGCTGTCGCCAAGAAATTCAAGGCGTTCATAGGAGCCGGTCCGCGAACCGACCCAGGATGCATGTGTTAGCGCTCGGTCCAACAGCTCGGTAGGAAGGAGGCCGACCAGCTCCATCAGGGGGGCACCCCCGAGTGCCTCGCCACACTCTTCGCGAGCGCGTGCAGAGCCACGATGGAACGTAGACCTCAGCCACGCAGAGACGGGGGCCGCCCGCGTGCGTGCCGGCAGCCCCCGCAATCCTACCTCTCCCTCTCGAAAGCCGGGCGCTAGACCCGCCCGGAGATGAAGTCCACGGCAGCGCCGACCGTAGTGATCTTCTGGGCTTCCTCGTCCGAGATCTTGATGCTGAATTGGTCTTCGAGCTCCATGATGAGCTCGACCAGGTCCAGGCTGTCGGCGTTCAGATCATCCTGGAAAGAAGCTTCCAGCTTGACGTCGTCTGCTTCGACACCCAGCTGGTCCACCAGGATATCGCGTACCTTGGCAAGGATCTCGTCTCTGGTCATCTAGGGCTCCTTACGCGCGAGAAGAATGACGGATGAGGTTCCGCTTCGCATACCGCCGTCATTGTATCAATGCCGGTCAAGAAGCGGCAGAGCCCACGGGCCCCAGTATCCTCTGGAGTTCGTCGTCCACGCCTTCGAGAACGCCACACCGCAAGGCGTCTGCCCCGAAGCGAAGCGCGTTGGCAACGGCCTTGCGGCTCGCATTGCCGTGGCAGATAACCATCAGCCCTCTCACGCCAAGCAGGTAGGTGCCGCCATACTCCTCAGGATCCAGCCCGGCCCGCAGGCGCCGCAACGCCGGACGGAGCAGCGCACCGCCCACCTTGCTCCGCGTACCCGTCGCCGTGGCTTCCTTGATGCGGCCGAAGATGGCTGAGGAGCATCCTTCCATCAGCTTGAGAGCCACATTGCCCGTGAAGCCGTCCGTCACGACCACATCTGCCTTGTTCTGCAGGATGTCGCGCCCCTCCACATTGCCCACGAAGTTGAGACCCGAGTCCTTCAACAGTTTGTAAGAAGCCTGAGCGAGGTCGCTGCCCTTGCTCTCTTCCTCACCGATATTGAGGAGCCCCACTCGCGGGTCCGCCAGCCCCACCACCCGGCGGGCGTAGGCCGTGCCCAGCGCGGCGAACTCGAGGATGTATTCAGGCCGGCAGTCCGCGTTGGCCCCCGCGTCCAGGAACACCAAAGGCCCATTGAGGCCTGGCAAAGTAGTGATGATAGCGGGACGGCGAATGCCCGGTACCCTCTTCACGATAAGCAGACCCGCGGCAAGCATGGCCCCGGTGCTCCCCGCCGAGACGAAACCTTGCGAACGGCCGTCGGCCACGGTCCGCGCTCCCACTACGATCGAGGAGTCCTCCATGGTCTTAACGGCAGCGGCGGGTTCATCATGAGAGGAGATCACGGAACCACTCGGCACGACCTCCACGAACCGCACGTCCGAGCCGGCAAGCAGCGGCTCGATGATCTGCGGTCTACCTACAAGAAGCACGTGCAGTTGCGCTGAAGCCGCCAAGAGTGCTCCGGCGACGGTCTCCGCAGGCGCATTATCTCCACCCTCCGCGTCGAGCGCCAGTACGACCGTACCCTCCGGCGCAGGGGCGTGGGCAAGCTCTGTATTCACACCGCCTCCTTCCAGGGTTGCACGCGCGCGACTCCAACGCACCCTGAACAGCCTCCGTCCGTTTAACCAATAGGTTTGAAATGTCTCATAAAAGGGTGACTCTCGGAAGAAGCAGCGCCGCTGTTTAAAGTCAACGGTCGAGTCGACAAAAGACAGGGAACCCGAGCTCTCCGTCGAACGTCTACACCACGAATGAGGGCGACTCTCGGGCCGGAGCAGAACTTGAGCGAGGGCGCAGAAGCAGGTTGATAAACGAACGTTTGTTCGTTATACTATACCCATTGGAGCACACCCCAGTTTGACAGCCACGAGGCTGCCCTCTATACTATCTGGGTTTGCGTCATGAAGTTGGTATGGAAATAGAAACCCTTAAACTAGGGATAAGAATAGCAGATGAGCATGCAGAGAGACACTGAAGTAACGACCATTGACATGCGGACTATCGGCGACGTTCAGGAGCTGCTCCAACTGGGGCTGGAGCGTGGATACGTCACCAGCGACGAGATCATGGCGCTGGTCGAAGAGTTCGACATGACAATGGAAGAGATCGAAGATCTGTACTCGCAGCTCTTCGATCAGTCGATTGAGATCTACGAACAAAGCCCTGTGGCCCAGGGAGTCCTTGAGACGCCCGAGCCTACACTTGACCTGTCGATCGAGACGGTCACGCACGACCCTCTGCGCCTCTATCTTAAGGAGGCAGGCGAGATACCTCTTCTCACCAAGAATGAAGAGATCGAGCTTGCCAAGCGGATAGAGATGGGCGACAAACCGGCCAAAGACCGGATGATCCAGTCCAATCTGCGGCTGGTCATCTCCATCGCTAAGAATTATTACACCCAGGACATGGATCTGCTCGATCTCATCCAGGAGGGCAACACCGGCCTCATCCGCGCCGTCGAGAAGTTCGACTACCGCAAGGGCTATAAATTCTCCACCTACGCCACGTGGTGGATCCGCCAAGCCATCACAAGGGCGATCGCCAATCAGGATCGAAACATTCGCATCCCGGTGCACATGATCGAGAAGATCAACAAGATGGTGCGCACCGAGCGCAAGCTGCTCCAGGAGACGGGTAAAGAGCCCGCTGACGATGAACTGGCGTTCGAGCTGGGCATCGACGCGCAGGAAGTCCAGGAGATGCGCAAGATCGCGCAGCGGACCACTTCGCTCGAGACGCCCATCGGGGACGAAGAAGATGCCGAACTTGGCGACTTCATCGAGAACTCCAGCACTCCCGACCCGGCAGACGTTGTCTCCAGCATCATCGCTAAAGAGAGCTTGGACAGGGTCCTCAAAGCCATGGACGAGCGCGAGCGCAAGGTGGTAGAGCTCAGATTCGGTCTGAAGGGCGAGCATCCGCGGACATTGGCCGAAGTCAGTTCGCGCTTCAACGTGAGTCGCGAGCGGATCCGCCAGATCGAGGCCAAAGCTCTCGAGCAGATCAAGGCCTCCGACGAGATCCAGGCCATGAGAGAGACGGCCTAAGGTCGGAGCCTCTGCCGGCTAAGAGCAGGAACGAAGAAGAAGGAACAAGGGCGCGTCGCAAGACGCGCCCTTTTCATTGCCGTTATGGGCGAGCCATCTACGCTGGAAGAGGCGTCTCTCCCCTTCGGGCCCGAACAACCAAGGCGATCTGATCCAGGATCAGCTCCGCGATGGTCTCTTTGGGGGCCCGCTCTAGCTTGACTTCGCTGTCCTGGGTGAGCACATACACCTCGTTGAAATCGGAGTCGAAGCCTATGTCGCTCCGCGAGATATCGTTGAACACGATCATGTCGAGCTGCTTACGCTCCATCTTGTCCCTAGCCCGAACCAGCCCCTCCAGACCATATTCGGCGGCAAAACCGACCAAGAACTGACCCCGATGATGCGCAGAGACGTCGCACAGGATATCGGTGGTCGGCTCCAAGCCGATGGCCAGCTCGCCAGCTCCTTTGCTTATCTTGCCGCCTGATGGGCCCCAGGCTACCCGGTAATCGGCGACAGCCGCCGCCATTATGAGAATGTCCGTTTCGGGGAGGCGTTGCATGACCTCGGCGTGCATCTCGCCCGCAGTGGGCGCTTGAGTCTGCCGCACCCCCGGCGCCGCCGGCATGTCCACGTTGGCCTCGATCAGATCCACCGTCGCGCCCCTGTCGAAGGCAGCACGTGCGAGCGCGAAGCCCATCTTGCCGGAGCTGCGGTTGCCGATAAAACGGACTGCGTCGATCGGTTCTCGGGTGCCGCCCGCTGTGATCAGCACGCGGCGGCCACGCAAGTCTCGCTTGCGCTGCACTTGGAGCCGAAGTTTTACCTCCGCCACGATGCTGTCCGGTTCTGCCATACGCCCCGAGCCAAAGACGCCACAGGCAAGCTCGCCGGAGCCCGGTTCGACCACGAATATCCCGCGCTCTCGCAGCAACTCCACATTGCGTTGCGTGGCCGGGTGCATCCACATGTTGGTGTTCATGGCGGGAGCGAGCACGACGGTCTTATCAAATGCCAGGTAAGTGGTGCTCAGGAGGTTGTCCGCTATCCCGTTGGCCATCTTAGCCAAGGTGTTCGCCGTCGCCGGCGCAATGACCATGATGTCGGCAGCCCGGCTCTCCTCGATATGAGTGATGCCCGAGTCGGCCGGGCGTAGATCGGCGTCGTCAAGATAGACAGGGTGATTCGAGAGGGTCTCGAAAGTGACCGGCCCCACGAACTTGGTGGCGGCACGGGTCATTATCACCCGCACTTCCATCCCGGCCTTCTGCAGACCCCTGAGCAGCTCAGCGGCTTTGTAGGCCGCGATACCCCCCGTCACCCCAAGTAGAACCACGGGCCGGTCGGCCACGACGAGTCCTTACTGCCGGGTGTAGCGGATCCGGTATGCGATCTCGCCCTGGGCTACCTCTTCCATAGCGGTGCTGAGGTAGTTCCTCGACATGGTCGCGACGGGAGGCGGCGTGAAGCTGTCAAGCGCTCCGCCCTCCCCTAGGCTGTGGTAATAAGTGTTGATCTGGCGGGCACGCTTGGCCGTGACCATCGCCGCGGTATATCGATTCGGCTCTTCAGTCTCAGCGTCTCGGCTGCTCGCAAGGCCGACGAGAATCTCGTCAACAGTGGGCTTGTTCATCATATCGTCTGATCTCTCCGATCACGTCCGCAAGCTCATCACTTGCCCTCTCCGCGCTATCGTTCACTATAACATAGTCGAACTGGCGCCTTCCCCCCCAGACTCTTCCTTGGACGGCCTCCATCTCCTCCTTCGCGCGCGAGAGCCGTCTCCGCAAGGCGTCCTCACTTTCCGTGTTCCGGAGTCGCAGCCGGTGCTCCAGCTCCTCAAGGCTCGGCGGCATGATAAAGATCATGGATGCCTCCTCACGCTGATCCAGCACCTGGCGGGCGCCTTCCAGCTCGATCTCGAGGATGACGTCGTCTCCAGCGGCAAGGCGCTCATCCACCCCTTGCCGCGGAGTGCCATAGAGATGTCCCCCATACTCCGCCCATTCGAGGAAGCGGCCCTGAGCGATCCATTCCTTGAATCTGGCCTCGTTCAGAAAGAAGTAGTCTCTCCCATCCTTCTCCGCGGGACGCGGCGCACGGGTAGTGGCGGATACGGAGACGGCCAGCCGCGGCACCCGTTGCATGACTAGTTGAATGAGGGTTCCCTTACCGGCCCCGGACGGCCCGGAGATGACGACGAGCCTGGCGATCTCAGGCCTCGCGGTCAGTCGTTCAGCATATCCAACAGCTCTTTGCGCTGGCGTGGCGTCAGACCGATGACAGTCTTCGACGGACTGACCCGGCAGCGTTCCAGGAGCTTGTTGGTTTTGACTCGTCCGAATTTCGGGACGGCCAAGAGTAGGTCGAACACCTTCGCAGTGTGCACGTACTCAGGCGGATCGACCAACACTTCGACGATGGCCAATTCGCCATTCCTCAACCTCTCCTTGAGACGTGCGCGATCGGACCGGATGCCATTGGCGCGCCTCAGAGCTTCCATGCGCTGCTGGTGGCTCCGCTCCGGAGTGGCAGAAGGGGCTGTGGCTGGGGGATTCATGGGCGCTATTATACTCACCGGTCGGTGTGACGCAACGGTTTGAGCGGGCTTTTTTAGCATGTTTTCAAACCTCAAGCGTCACTTGAGGTTGGGGGGACTCAGGAATGCGCCCATCCTACGAGCGTCTCCACCTCAAGTCCCCGCGACCCGAGTTCCGCATTCACCTCATTCGCAAGTCTCTCGGCGATCCAAGGATCGCGAAGGCCGGCTGAGCCCACAGCCACCACCGTGGCCCCGCACGCCATGAACTCGAGGACGTCCCGGCCGGTGGAAATGCCGCCCATCCCGATCAGCGGAACGTCAACGGCTTCGTACACCTCGTACACCGCCCGGAGGGCAAGAGGCTTGATCGCAGGTCCTGACAAACCTCCCGTGATGTTGCCCAGGTATGGCTTCAGGCTGTCACGATCGAGAACCATCCCCTTGAAGGTATTGACCAGCGCTAGGGCTGTAGCCCCTCCAGCGACCGCCGCCTTCGCGACCGAGACGAGATCGGTCACGTTGGGCGTAAGCTTCGCCACCAGTAGCCCGGGCCACATCGCACGAACGGCCGCCACTAAGTCTCTGGTCTCGTCGGGGTCCGTGCCGATGGACAGGCACCCCGAGTGCACGTTCGGACAGGAGATGTTGAGCTCGAGGCCCACCCGCGTCAGCCATTCCGGCGGTTGCTCATGCGCGTCGCAGCCGTCAAGCGCGTCTCGGAGCGCAGAGGCGAGCGCCGTATATTCCTCCGGCGCGAAGCCGCCAATGCTCAGCACCAAGGGGCAGGGAAGTCGCAGGAGCCTGGGCAGCCGGTCGGTGAGGAACGCGTCCAACCCCTCATTGGGAAGACCGATGGCATTGATCACCCCGCCGGCTGTCTCCAGTATCCGCGGAGGGGGATTGCCTTCTCGGGATCGCAGGGTCACAGTCTTGGGGACATAGGCCGCCACCGGCGGTCTTTCTAAGACCTCAGGCCCGAAAGCCTCGGCCAAGTCGAAAAGCTCCATGGTGCCGGACGCGTTGACAATGGGGTAGGCCAGCCGAAGCGGACCCAAGTCCACCTGCATGCCGGCCCCGGCCGGGTCAACTCGCGCCCGGTCGACCCGGGACCGCTGGGACCGAGTGAAGCCGCGCGCCATCGGAGGTTGACTCATGGCCGCTCCATCCCTGGACCCGAGTCGGCGACAGCAAAGATCGTCTCCCCCTTGAATACGGGTCCATCGTGGCAGACCCGAGCGAGACTCCCGTTGGCTAGGCGGACAACGCAGCCATGACACGAGCCCACGCCACAGGCCATGCCGGCCTCGAGGCTGAACCAGGCGCTCGCTCCGCGGGTCTTGCGACAGATGTCCCATACAGCCGCATTCATCGCCTCCGGCCCGCACGCCACCACCCTGTCCCCGTCGCGAAGATGCTCGGCGAGCGGTGAAGTCACCAGTCCGGCGGGCCCGCACGAGCCGTCTTCAGTGACCTCCACGAGTGCGCACGCAATACCGCGCTGACGCAGGCTGTTGACCGCCGTCCTGACCGGAGCGCCTCCCTCGACCTGAGTCATGTCGCGGTAGCCGAGAACCACCAGGACCTCGGAAAACCCGTGCCCGGCTGCTTCCGACCCTGGTCCGGACAAATCCGCGATCCGGCGGAGAAGGAGCGGGAACGGAGCGATCCCGGCTCCACCGCCCACTACAACCAAACGCGGCCGCACACCAGATGGCTGCTGACTCTGCAGCTCAGAGCGAACCGCCATCTCCCCGAGAGCGAAGCCGCGCCCCAGAGGCCCCAGCACCCACACGTCGGACCCAACAGCCAACCCGGTCAGCTCCCGGGAGCCCTCTCCCACGGGCGCGATGAGGAACGAGATCAGCTCACCGTCTTGGTCTGCGATCGAGAAGGCCCGCGGCAGGAAGCACCGCGACGGCTCGGCTTGCAGCAGGGCGAAGCGCCCTGGGTCGACCCGCTCCCCGGCCGTAGCATGCCAGCCCGGCAGTTCGAGGGTGATCCAGCAAAAAGCGCCGAGTTTCTCTGTCGCCGCCACCTGGCCCAGCAGTCGAGCTCCGAGCGGCGGGATCATTCGCGTGCGCCCGCCCTGCCGCTCTGCGCCGAAATGGCGAGGCGGCTATGGAGGTCCTGGAGGCAGGTCACCGTTATCTCCCTGGTCTTGCGAGCACCAGCGATGGCCTGCACCGCGGCGTGGGCCGCCGCTGCGTTGGTCATGGCTGGGACGCCCCGCCGGAGCGCCGCTCGGCGGATCTCGTAACCGTCAGACCGGGCTCCCCGTCCTCTGGGGATGTTGATGACAAGGTCCACATCGCCCGCTTCGATCATGTCGACGATGGTGGTCACCCTGATTTCTTCGACCGGTTGCCCGCTCTTCCGAGCGTCCTCTTCGAGCTCCGCCTTCAGTTGGAGGCCCACCGTATGCTTGAGGACCAGTTCCGAGTCGATGCCGTTGAGGATGAGCGTGCGGTGCGTCCCCTCGGTGGCAAACACCCGGAAGCCGAGCATGCTCAGCATGAGAGCCATGAGCACCACGGTGTCCTTCTCCGCATCGGCCACGGAGATGAATACAGTTCCATCCCGAGGCAGCCTGTCACCGGCGGCAAGAGAGGCTTTGGCAAACGCCATGGGGAAATCGGTGCCGACTCCCATGACCTCACCCGTGGATTTCATCTCAGGGCCCAGCGTGGTGTCGACACCCGGGAAGCGCGGAAAAGGCAGTACCGCCTCTTTGACCGCGACGTGCTCCAGATCGCGCCGGCAAGGCACCCGGCCCGCAGCTACAGATTCTTCCCAGCCGGGGAGCCCCATATCGCGGAGTTTCTGGCCGGCTATCACCCGCGTGGCTATGCGCGCCAGCGACACTCCGGTGGCCTTACTCACGAAGGGAACCGTACGGCTGCCTCGCGGGTTCACCTCGAGGACGTAGATGCTGGCCCCGCCGTGGTCGCTCTGCTGAACTGCGTACTGCACGTTCATGAGCCCAATCACCCCGAGCTCCTTCGCCAGTGCGGCCGTCTGCTCCTCGATGCGGCGCACTGCCTCGGCTCCCAGTGACACCGTGGGGATCACGCAAGCCGAATCGCCCGAGTGGATGCCCGCCTCCTCCACGTGCTGCATCACCGCCCCGATATATACGTCTTCCCCGTCGCAGATGGCATCCACGTCCATCTCGGTGCTGTGCTCTAAGAAGCGGTCGATCAGCACCGGGTGGCGCGGCGAGGCCTTCACGGCCGTGCGCAGATAGCGCTCCAGCGTCTCCCGGTCGTAGACGATCTCCATGGCCCGCCCGCCCAGCACATACGACGGCCGGACCAGCACTGGATAGCCGATGCGCTCAGCGATGGCCAGGGCTTCTTCCGCGTTGCGCACCGTGCCAAAGGGAGGCGCCTTGAGTTTGAGCTTCTCCAACACCTTTCCAAACCGTTCGCGGTCCTCGGCAAGGTCGATGGCGTCTTGCGAGGTGCCGAGTATCGGCACCCCCGCGGCGTGCAGGCGCTCGGCGATCTTCAGCGGGGTCTGCCCGCCGAATTGGACCACCACCCCTTTAGGCTTCTCGTTTTCCACGATGTTGAGCACGTCTTCGAAGGTGAGGGGCTCGAAATAGAGCCGGTCGGAGGTGTCGTAATCGGTGGAGACGGTCTCCGGGTTGCAGTTGACCATGATGGCCTGGTAGCCCTGCTCGCGCATCTCTTGGACGGCATGAACGCAGCAGTAGTCGAACTCGATGCCCTGCCCGATGCGATTGGGGCCGCTCCCCAGAATGATCACGCTTTCCTTGCCCGGGATGGGATGAGCCTCATTCTCTTCTTCGTACGTGGAGTAGAAATAGGGCGTATAGGCTTCGAACTCGGCGGCGCACGTATCCACGGCTTTGTACGTGGGGATGATGCCATCGGACTTGCGGCGTTCCCGCACTTCCATCTCGGTGGCCCCAAGGAACCGGCCGACGTATTCGTCGCTGAAACCCAGTCGCTTCGCCTGGCGAAGCTCCTCTCGCGGCAGGGCCGGGAGACCGCCTTTTTCGGCGAACGTTTTGAGGTGATCCTCGGCGTCCACTATCTCCCGCAGCTCCTCCAGGAACCACTCGTCGATCCAGGTGACGTCGAAGATGGCGGCGAGGGTCACCCCCCGCCTGTACGCCTCGAGAATGAGGTCGTAGCGCTCGGCCGACGGGATGGCGATCATGGCTAGAAGGGCGTCGTTGTCGTCGGGGATGTCGGGGCGCACGTCCAACTCGCGGGAGCGCATGGACTTCTGAAAGGCCTCCTTGAAGGTCCGGCCGATGGCCATGTTCTCTCCCACGCTCTTCATGTGAGTGGTGAGGCGCGCGTCGGCCATCGGGAACTTCTCGAAGGCCCAGCGAGGAGTCTTTACGACCACATAATCGATGGTGGGCTCGAAGCAGGCCGGAGTCTTCCGGGTGATGTCGTTGCGGACCTCGTCCAGCGAGTAACCCACGGCCAGTTTGGCCGCGATCTTGGCGATGGGGAATCCGGTGGCTTTGGACGCGAGCGCCGAGCTGCGCGATACGCGGGGGTTCATCTCGATGACGACCAGCTCGTCCGTCTCGGGCGAGTAGGCGAACTGGATGTTGGAGCCTCCGGTCTCGACGCCGATAGCCCGGATGATGGCGAGAGAGGCATCGCGCAGGCGTTGATACTGGACGTCCGTGAGGGTCTGCTGGGGCGCGACAGTGATGGAGTCGCCCGTGTGGATGCCCATCGGATCGATGTTCTCGATGGAGCAGACGATCACCACGTTGTCCTTGATGTCGCGCATGACTTCCAGCTCGAACTCTTTCCAACCGATGACGCTCTCCTCCAGGAGGACCTGATTGGTGGGAGACGCATCGAGACCGGCACGGACCACCTCATCGAACTCCTGGTCGGTGGCGGCCACCCCTCCCCCGTGTCCGCCCAAGGTGAAACTGGGCCGGATGATGAGGGGGAGCCGAAGCCCGTCTTTGAGCGCGGCGCGGGCCTCGGCCACGGTGTTGACGACAGCGCTGTCCGGGACGCGGAGGCCGATGGTAGCCATGGTGGCGCGAAACTCGTCGCGCGCCTCGGCCCGGCGGATGGCCGCGTAATTGGCGCCTATGAGCTCCACACCGAACTTCTCCAAGGTGCCGTTCTCAGAAAGGGCGACGGCAAGATTGAGGGCGGTCTGGCCGCCCAAGGTCGGAAGGAGCGCGTCCGGCCTCTCGACTTCGATGATCTTGGCGACGACCTCGGGAACGAGCGGCTCGATATACGTGCGGTGGGAGAACGCGGGGTCGGTCATGATGGTGGCCGGGTTCGAATTGACCAGGACCACCTCGTAGCCCTCCTCCATCAGCACCTTGCACGCTTGGGTGCCGGAATAGTCGAACTCACAGGCTTGACCGATTACGATAGGACCGGAACCGAGCAGGAGGATCTTGCGGATATCGGTGCGGCGCGGCATGCGTGTACCACTCATCCTTTCGGGCTCTCTGGCCTCGATTAAAGGTCGCCTAATCGTACCGTATCGGTGGATTCCGCGGAAGAGGTTGGAGTCTCCGGGCTGAGGTTGGCTGGGTCCGCCGCTGTCTGGGCCGCTCTTCTTAGATCATAGACCGGGTAGGTGGAACAGCGAGGGCCAGTATTCGATCCCGTCGAAATCATTGGAGATCAGAGTGCCGGCCTTGCCTCGGATGATGTCGGCGGCGTCTTCGAGAGCCCCGATGCCCGCGCGTCCTCCGGTCGTAGCCGCGAAGTCGCAGGCCGCCTCGACTTTCGGTCCCATCGACCCCGACGCGAACACGAGCTTCCCCATCGCCTCAGGCGACGCTCGCCGGATGGCCCTCGCGTCGGACGTGCCCCAATTCTCCCAGACCGCCTCTGCGTCTGTGAGCATCAAATAGACCTCGGCATTCAACGACTGCGCGAGGAGCGCGCCCGCCCAGTCTTTGTCGATGACGGCTTCCACCCCCACCAGCGCGCCGTCCGGCCGCAGCATGGTGGGGATGCCGCCACCGCCGGTGCAGATGACCACCACTCCCAGCTCCACCAACCATTCCACCACGCGGATCTCGAAGATGCGCTTCGGCCGCGGTGACGCAACAAGCCTGCGATACATCTTGTTGTCCGGGCCCACGGTCCAGTCGTGCTCTCTGGCGAGACTCTCCGCCTCTTCCCGCGTGTACTGCGGGCCGATCGGTTTGGTCGGGTTCTGAAAGGCAGGATCGCCCGGGTCTACCTCCACCTGAGTGAGGATGGTGGCGAAGGGGACGTCCTCGGGCAGGATGTTGCCGAGCTCTTGCTCGATCATGTAGCCGATCATTCCCTCCGATTCCGCGTTGAGAACGTCCAGCGTGTAGGGTTCCACGCCCGTGAAAGCGGCCGCCTCCAGAGCGAGCAACCCCACTTGAGGACCGTTGCCGTGAGTGATGATAAGGCTATGGTCTCGAGCGAGCGGCGCAAGGGCGGCGGCCGCTACCTTGACGTTGTCCCGCTGGTTCTGCTCGGTGAGCGGCTGTCCCCTCTTGAGCAGAGCGTTGCCTCCAAGCGCCGCCACTATCCTCATGAGCTCGACCGCCGCAACGATCCCGTGCCCGCCCGGAGGGCCCTCGTCCGCTCGAGCAAGGGCGGGTGAGAATAGTTCAAAAACACGTAGAACGGATGCGGAGTCAGATTGGAGAGGCTGTCCTTGGACAGTCGTTTGAGTCCACTGGCCAGCAGTTCCCCACTTCCGATCGTCGCCACCGCGAAGCCATCCGCTTGACGTTCGTGACGCCGGGAGAGAGCCTCCCCACCCACGGAGAGCACGAGCTGCAGGGGCCGCAATAGAACGGCCACGAACAACACACCCGCGTATACCGATGGCTCGGCCACCCGGAAGGCGGCGAACAGCCCGGTCCGATGCAGGAAGAGAGCGAACAGTCCCAGGAAGAGTCCTGTTTCTAGACCAGAAGTCAGAGAACCGATCAGGACGTGGCGCTTCTTGTAGTGGCCTATCTCATGGGCGAGCACCGCGACCAGCTCATCGGTGCTGTGCCGCTGGATCAGCGTGTCGAAAAGAGCGATCCTCTTGCTCTTTCCGAATCCTGTGAAGAAGGCGTTCCCTTTGGTCGACCGGCGTGAGGCGTCGATCACATAGACCGCTTTCAGGGGAAACCCGACTCCCTCGGCGTACGTGAAAATGGCGCTCTTGAGCTCTCCTTCTTCAAGCGGGGTGAACTTGTTGAAGAGAGGCAGAATCAACGTTGGTGCGAGGACCTGCATCACCAGAGAGAACGCCACCGCTGCGACCCACGCATAGATCCAGGCCAAGCTGCCTCCGTACTCGAACAGGGCCAGAAACCCGACGGCGAGTGGCACACCGATGACCACCCCCACCCCGGCACCCTTGATTGCGTCCATTACGAAAGTGCGGGCACTGGTTCGGTTGAAGCCGAATCTTTCCTCGATGACGAACACACCCCAGATGCTGAACGGGAGATCGAGCAGCCCCTT
>JADGPI010000114.1 GCA_017882525.1 Thermoleophilia bacterium | reverse complement strand
TGGTGGACCGGGACAGATCAACTGAGGCAGGAGAAGAGACATCCTTGGAGAGCAAACCTGTCAGTCGGCGCGACTTTCTCAAGATAGCCGGCATCGCGGGGGCCACGATCGGCATAGGCGGCGGGCTTGGCGGTTTGATAGCGGCTTGTGGAGGAAGCACGACCACGACCGCCGGCCCCACCACGACCGCCGGCGGCGGCACGGGCACTTCGGCCACCACTGCGACGACCGTTGCCGCGTCGACGACTACGGTCAGCGCTGGGGCTCAGGCCGGCCGGGAGATCAAGATCGGCCTCGTTCAACCCAAGACCGGCGCTTTTGCCGCGTTCGCCGTGTCCGACGAGTGGCAGGTGAAGCACACCGAGGCCGCGATCAAAGATGGCATCGTCGGCGTCGACGGCCAGAACCACAAAGTCACGATCCTGAATCGCGACAGCATGTCCGACTCCAACCGGGCCGCTCAGGTGGCTGGCGACCTGATCCAGAACGACAAAGTCGACCTGATGGTCGTGTCCGGCACCGCCGACACCGTGAACCCGGTGGCCGACCAGTGCGAAGCTCAGGGTACACCCAGCATCTCGAACTCCACCCCGTGGCAGTCCTTCTACATGGGCCGGGGGGCGACACCCGTCAAGCCCTTCAAGTGGACGTACCTGCACGGCCTTGGCCTAGAGCAGCACACGGCCAACTTCGTCTCCATGTGGAATCAGATCCCGACGAACAAGAAAGTCGGCCTGATGTTCTCGAACACGGCCGACGGCGCGGCGTGGACGAACGCCCAGACGGGCATGCCGCCGCTCGTGAAGGCGGCGGGGTATGCCGCCACGATGCCGAGCATGTACAACCCGGGCACCGAAGACTTCTCCGCGGAGATCGCCGCATTCAAGCAGGCCGGGTGCGAGATCTGCTACGGCGTCATGACCACACCGGAGCTCAGCAATTTCTGGAAAGGGTGTCTGCGGGCCAGCTACCACCCGAAACTCATGGGTGCGGCAAAGGCGCTCGTTGCGGCCGAGGAGCTCAACGCGCTGGGGTCCATAGGTAACAATCTCTACACCTCTGCCGGCTGGACTCCAGGGTACCCGTTCACAGACACGCTCACCGGCATGACCGCCCAGCAGCTGGCCGATGAGTACGAGCAGATGATGGGCCGCCAGTGGGGGCCGATCCTGCAGGAGTACGCAAGGTTCGAGTGGGCGGTGGATATCCTCAAGCGCACGAAGGACCTGAGCAGCCACGACTCCATCCTCGAGGCCCTGACGGCCACGAAGATGACCACCACCATCGGCCCGATCGACTTCACCAGCCCGGTGAAGTTGGGGACGGACCATCCGGTGCCGAACGTCTACCGCGTGCAGATGGCGGCCGGGCAATGGCGCCTGGCAAAACCGGGGAGTAAATGGAAGTTTGACTTCATCCTCACTGCCAACGCCGGGGCCCCGCTGGTTCCGATCCAGGACAAAGTCCAGGCGATCGTTTACTCGTAGATCTCGCGGAGGATCGGGAGGCGGAGCCGGAACGGCTCCGCCTCCCTCTTCCAAGTGGCCGCTCGAGCCCCAGCATCAACGTCACCCTGCCAGTCCCGCTTCCAATGCGACGCCGGAGAGCGGATGCTTCTATGATCGTCAACCAGCAGGAGTGCAGGCCACGGCACTGAATGTGACCCGGTAACCCACGACCGAGAAGCCGGTTCACGCGCCCGACAACAATTGAACATCCGAAAGGGAACCGAAGACCCGGATGTCGCTCACGCTCGAAAGGGCATCCGGATCCTGGATTGTTTCGACGTTGGGCATCCCGAGTGGAGCCTGAAGGATCTTGGAGAGCGCGCCCAAGTCTCGAGACCGACGGCCTATCGGCTGATGAAGGCCCTGCTGGATCTCAGGTACCTGGAGCGTGATCCGTCGACGAGCACATACGATCACAAGTCCGGGAGGACTTTCGATGAAGATCTTGGGCATATCCTGCGGAAGAAGGATGGGCAACACAGAGGTCCTGGTCAAAGAGGCCTTGATGGGGGCTCAGGAAATGGGAGCCGAGGTCGAGATCATCCGACTGGGCGATCTGACCCTCAGACCGTGCACCGGATGCAACCATTGCCTCGAGGATATGTTCAGCAAGGGCGGCGCGGGACATTGCATCCTGAAAAAGGACGATTTCCCCTTTATCGACGAAAAGATCATGGATTCCGATGGCCTGGTCCTCGGGTCCCCCATATACGAGAAGACCCCGCCGGGCCTGTTGAAAACGCTCAACGACAGAATGGGTCCGTCCCATGACATGGGCATCAGGATCATTGCCAATCAGTTGCAAGAAGAGGGGAAGGCTCCCAAGGGCAATGGTATAGATCCCCGCTCCTTCAAGATGAGAGCGGCCTCGCTAATAGCCGTCGGTGGCAGTGAGTGGGACACCTTGGCCCTTCCGTTGATGCACCTTTTTGCACTATCCATGCAAATTGAAGTCGTGGACAAGGTGCTGTTCAATTGGGTCGCTCTTCCCGGGGTCGTGGCCTTGGACGAAGAGAAACTGCAGCGGGCACGAGAGTCCGGTCGTCACGTGGCAAGGACCCTGGCGAAACCGATAGAGGAAGCGGTGTACATAGGGGAGCCGGGAGTGTGCCCGATCTGTCATTCAAAACTGGTGGAAGTGCGCGCGGATGACAAGAACTACCCAGTGATCTGTGGCATATGCGGCGTGAGAGGCACCTTGGACGTGGTCGACGGAAAAGTCGCCTTCGCCATCAAGGACGAAGACAGACCGCTTTCCCACGTGCTCCTGTCCGGTAAGTTCGCGCACCTGGACGAGCTGAACAACGTATCGTTGAAGCCGCCGGCGAACATGGACGAGCTACCTGCTGCCCTGCAGAAGTACAAGAAGTACTTGCCGTACTCGCGACCGCAGGGGTAAGGCCTGCCGTTTCTGTCCGAGAATCCCGCTATGCTGGACAGCTATGACGCCGACCCCCGAACACATCCTCAGAACCGTCTTCGGCTACGCGGATTTCCGAGCGAATCAGAAAGAGATCATCGATGCGGTCCTGCAAGGGCAGGATGTCTTCGTTCTCATGCCCAGTGGGGGAGGGAAGTCTCTCTGTTACCAGATCCCCGCCATGTTGCGGTCTGGCACGGGCATTGTCGTCTCGCCTCTCATCTCGCTCATGAAGGACCAGGTGGACGCCCTACGCGCGAACGGGGTGAGCGCCGCCGCGTATAACTCGTCTCTGGATCCTGGCGTCGCACGCCGGGTGCTGGCCGACCTGGCTGCGGGTAGGCTCGATCTGCTCTACGTGTCTCCCGAGCGGGTGACAAGTGAGGGCTTCCTCGACCGTTTGGCCGCACTCCGTCCGGCGGCCGGGGCACGTCCCGAGGCCGGAGCACGTCCGGGGGCCTCACCCACCGCCGCTGGGACGGCCGGCGCGGGCGTCGCTCTCATCGCCGTCGACGAGGCCCACTGTATCTCGCAGTGGGGTCATGACTTCCGGCCCGAATACGTTGCGCTTGGGCGTCTGAGGGAGCGCTTTCCCGAGGTGCCGCTCATCGCTCTCACGGCCACGGCCGATCCCCATACCCGCGACGACATCCGGGCCCAACTCGGGCTCCTGCAAGCGCCCTGCTTCGTCACCAGCTTCGATCGCCCCAACATCCGCCTCGAGGTGGTGGAAAAGCATAACCCTCACGCTCAGCTTCAGCGCTTTCTCGCCGACCATGAGGGCGAAGCGGGCATCGTCTACTGCTCCACGCGCAAACGCACGGACGACCTGGCCGCACACCTTCGCGAGCGCGGCATCGCCGCGGCCGCCTACCACGCCGGGTTGCCGACAGAGGAGCGCAACCAGGTTCAAGAATCGTTCATTTTTGACGAGATCCGGATCGTGGTGGCGACGGTTGCCTTCGGGATGGGCATCGACAAGACCAACGTCCGTTTTGTGGTCCACTGGGACCTGCCGCAGCATCTCGAGGGCTACTACCAGGAGATCGGGCGGGCCGGGAGGGATGGGCTGCCGGCGAACGCGCTGTTGTTGTTCGGTTGGGAGGATGTTCCCCGGGTGCGCGCGCTCATCGACTCGGGAGAGAACGAGGGGCGGGTCGCCGTGGAACAGCACAAGTTCAGCGCGCTGGTGGGGTTTGCCGAAGGACTCACCTGCCGGCGGCGGGCCCTGCTCGGCTACCTGGGGGAGGCGATGGAGTCCGACTGCGGCAACTGCGACATCTGTCTCGATCCACCCGATTTGTACGACGCCGGCGAGGACGCGCGGAAGGCGGTTTCATGTGTCTACCGGGTGCGGGAGCGCTTCGGGCTGGGCCACGTCGTGGATGTGCTCCGTGGCTCGAAGAACCAACGCATTCTCGACTTGCGGCACGATCGGCTTTCCACATATGGTATCGGTGACCATCTGAGTGCCGACGCCTGGAGGAGCCTGCTGCGCCAGCTCGTCCATCAGGGCTACCTGCGGCAGGACATGGGCGAGTACCCGGTGCT
>JADGPI010000113.1 GCA_017882525.1 Thermoleophilia bacterium | reverse complement strand
TCGCATTGGGCGATGCGCATATCGATCCGGGGAACCCGTGGTAGCCCTTGAAGGTGGGAACCCCCCGTTTCGAACGTATGAACTTCTCCGCCAATCTATCCAACTCTCCCGTGGTGATGCCGGGCCTCACTTCACTGGCCAGCAGATCGAGGCATTCCCGAACCACTTTGCCCGCCCGAGCCATCTTCTCCATCTCTGCGTGCGATTTCCGTATGATCACTATTGCAAGCTCTTCGTCAGCACTACTCGCCTGCAGGCCCCAAAGCCGACCGGATCTCGTCGTAGACCTGGTCGGGCGTCTTGGCCCCGTCGATCCGCGCTACAAGTCCCGCCCGATCGTAGTACTCGATGAGCGGCTCGGTCTGTTTCCGGTAGATCGCGAGGCGGTTGCGAACGGTGGCCTCGGTATCGTCATCGCGCTGGTACAACTCCCCGCCACACTTGTCGCATACGCCTTCTTCTTTCGGCGCGTTGAAAAGTAAGTGGAAGGGCGCTTGGCAGCCGCGGCAGATCCGGCGCCCGCTCAAACGACGCACCAAGTCTTCTTCGTCGACCAAGATGACGACCGTCTTGGAGATGGCCCTGTCCAGGCTCTCGAGTGCAGCATCCAGAGCCTCGGCCTGCGGGATGGTCCGGGGGAACCCATCCATCAAGAACCCGCCCGCCGTGTCCGGCTCCTGCAGTCGGTCTTTCACGATCCCGATGACCACCTCATCCGGTACCAGGTCGCCGGCGTCCATGTAGCGCTTCGCTTCAAGCCCCATGGGGGTCTGATTCTTGACAGCGCTGCGTAGGATGTCTCCTGTCGAGATGTGCGGGACCGCATACTCAGCAGCGATCCGGCTGGCCTGCGTGCCCTTGCCCGCTCCCGGCGGTCCTAGCAGTATGAGATTGAACTGAGCCACGTTAGCCGTTTCCTTCCCGTTTACCGTCACTTGAGGAAGCCTTCGTAATGTCGCATCAGCAACTGAGCTTCCATCTGCTTCATGGTGTCGAGAGCCACACCGACTACGATCAATAGCGATGTGCCCCCGAAGTAGAACGGCACGTTGATCCCGCGGATCAAAGCGGTCGGCAAAAGCACTACCGCGGCGAGAAACAACGCTCCAGGCAGAGTGATCCGGGTGAGGACACGATCGAGGTAGGCAGCAGTCGGCCGACCTGGACGGATGCCCGGGATGAACCCGCCGTACTTCTTCAAGTTGTCGGCCTGGTCAATCGGGTTGAACTGCACGGCCGTATAGAAGTACGTGAAACCGATGATCAGAAGCACCTCCACGGCCAGATACCACCAGGAGCCCGGGCCGATGGCCTTCGAAAGGCTCTTCGCCCACCCCCACGGAGTCATCTGCGCGAGCGTCACGGGAAACAAAACTATGGACGAGGCAAAGATCACCGGGATGACTCCGGCCATGTTGATACGCAACGGCAGGTACGTGCTTTGCCCGCCGTAGACCTTTCGGCCCACCACCCTCTTCGCATACTGGACCGGTATCCGTCGTTGCCCCTCTTGGATGTAGATGATCGCCCCGATGACAACCACCGCGATGACAGCCATGACCACCCAGATGCCCGGGTTCATGGTGAACAGCTTTTGGAGGCCACTCGGGAGACGCGAGACGATGCTGGCGAAGATCATGAGGGAGATGCCGTTGCCTATCCCGCGCTGGGTAATGAGCTCGCCAAGCCACATGATGAGCGCCGCGCCGACCGTCAACGTGAGCACGATGAGGAAGAAACGCAGGCCGGTGAGCGGCTTGTCAGGCGGGAAGGCCCCGTAGCTCTTGAAAAGAAACACGAACCCGATGGACTCGATAAAGCCCAAGCCCACGCCCATGTACCTGGTGTACTGGTTGACCTTCTTCTGGCCCGCCTCGCCCTCTTTCAGGAGGCTCTCCAGTTGAGGGATGACCATCCCTAGAAGCTGCATGATGATCGAGGCCGTGATGTACGGCATGATCCCCATGGCGAAAATGGCGACCCGAGACAGGGCGCCCCCTGCGAACAGGTTGAAGAAGTCGAAGACGCCACCCTGATTGAACATCTGGGTGATCGCACTCACGCTGACGCCCGGTACCGGAACGTAGCAGCCGAGGCGGTACACGGCGATTATGAACGCCGTGAACAGCAGCTTCTTCCGGAGGTCCGGGAGCCTCCATGCGTTGAGCAGGGACTGCAGCATCGGGTTATCTCCCTACGGTGTCCGCAATGGGTTACAAGACTTCGACTGTTCCGCCGGCGGCCTCGATCTTGGCCTTGGCCGCGGCGCTGAAACCATGGGCCTTGATCGTAAGCGCCAGCGTCAGTTCGCCGTTCGCCAGGATCTTGACCCGTTCATCCTGCTTCTTGATGATGCCCTTGTCCACGAGGGAATCGGGGGACACCGTCTCGCCCGCCGCGTAGACCGCGAGCCGGGAGAGATTGACCGGAGTCATGTATGTACGGAAGGGCCCGATTGCCATGGCGGTCTTAGCGTGGGGGCCGCGCAGCTTGGGCAACCTCATGTGCAGAGGCATCTGCCCGCCCTCGTACCGAGCGGCGATCTGTCCGCCCGAGCGCTGCTTCGAGCCCTTATGTCCCCGGCCGGAGGTCTTGCCGACCCCAGAGCCTTCGCCTCGACCAACGCGTTTCTTGCTGTGCCTGGAGCCGGGATCGGGCCGCAGGTTATGGAGGAAGATGTCTCCCATCTCTATCCTTGTTCCTTAATCTCGACTTCGGTGACCTCGACCATGTACCTTATTTTGTGCACCATGCCCCGGATCGCCGGAGAGTCTTCGTGATAGACCGTCCGGCCCATGCGGCTCAAGCCCAGGGCATCCAGCGTGGCCTTGTGGTCCTTCTTACGGTTGATCCTGCTTTTGGTCTGCGTGATCTTCAGCATCGGGTCACTCCTCGATTGCCGGAGTGGCGACTGCCACCGCGGCCGCAACGACCGCAGGTTCTTCCTTAGGCGCGCGGAAACCCAATACCTCGCGCACGGTCTTGCCGCGCTGAAGGGCGATGTCTTCGGGACGCCGTAGCGAGCGAAGACCCTGCTCGGCCGCCCGCACCATGTTGATGGGGTTGGTGGTACCCAGGCATTTAGCCAACACGTCGTGCACACCACCCAACTCGAGCAGCGCGCGTACCCCGCCGCCGGCGATAACGCCGGTACCCGGGGAAGCGGGACGCAGGAGAACTCGCCCGGCTCCGAAATGGCCGAGGATCTCGTGGGTGATCGTGCTGCCGTGCTTCGGAACGACGAACAGGTTCTTGCGTGCATCCTCGATGGCCTTTTGAATTGCCAGCGGCACTTCCTTGGCCTTGCCGTAGCCCAGGCCGACCGTGCTTTCCCCGTCCCCGACTGCTACCAAAGCGGTGAACGAGAAGCGCCGTCCGCCCTTGACCACCTTGGCCACCCGGTTGATGTGGATGACGCTCTCCTGAAGGTTAAGCGAATCTGCTTTTATCTGCGCCAAAGTGCTACCTCTCTCTCCCTCAGAAGTCCAAGCCACCCTGGCGAGCACCGTCAGCCAGAGCCTTTACTCTTCCGTGATACAAATACGGGCCTCTGTCGAAGACGACCCTTTCGATGCCTGCAGCCTTGGCTTTCTCGGCCAACAGCTCGCCCACCTTCGTCGCCTGGTCCTTCTTGGACAGGCCCTTCGCGCTCAACTGGATGCTCCCGGCGTTGGCCAGCGTGCGCCCATTGATGTCGTCGATGATCTGTGCCCAGATGGCCCGGTTAGAACGGAAGACGGAAAGCCGCGGCCGCTCAAGAGTGCCCTGCACTCCGCTACGTACGCGAGTGGTACGCCGCGCCCTGGCCCGTTTGATGCTGTCATCTATGCTCATGCTCTCCTCTTCCCACTACGCCCGCTTGCCGACTTTACGCCGCACCACTTCGCCCGCGTAGCGGATGCCTTTGCCTTTATATGGCTCCGGCTTGCGGATGGCGCGGATATCGGCGGCCACCTGTCCTACTCGCTGCTTGTCGATGCCCCTCACCACGATCTGCGTAGGGACGGGCACTTCGAACTCGATATTCTCCGGGGGCGGCACCACGACGGGGTGCGAGTAGCCCACGAGGATCTCGAGATCCGAGCCCTTCTTGGAAGCCCGGTAGCCCACGCCCACGATCTCGAGCTTCTTCTCGAAGCCAGTGGTCACCCCAGTGACCATGTTGGAGATCAGAGTACGCGTAAGCCCGTGCAACGACCGATGCGAACCCGAATCGTCGGGCCGGGTGACCGTAACGATCCCGTCGTCCAGCGAGATGGTCATGTCAGGATGCGCGTTCAAAGCGAGATGCCCTTTCGGGCCTTTGACCGCGACGTTGCTGCCGGACAGCGTCACCTCGACGCCGCTCGGTACTGTTATGGGTGCTCTTCCTATCCTAGACATATCACTACCACACGAAGCAGACGACTTCGCCGCCCACACCTTGTCGTTGAGCCTCCCGGGCTGTCATCAGTCCATGGGATGTGGAGATGACGGCCGTGCCCAGTCCACCAAGGACCTTGGGAAGGTTGTCTTTCTTTGCATAGATGCGCCGGCCCGGCTTGCTGACCCTCTTCACCTGCGTGATCACGCGGCGACGACCGTCAGTGTATTTGAGCTCGACCACCAATGTGTCGAAACTGCCTTCTTTGACGATGGAGTAGCTGGCGATGTAGCCCTCATCTTTCAAGAGGCGGGCTAACTCGACCTTCTGACCGGAAGCCGGCATCTCCACTTGGGCGTGGAGCGCTTTGTTGGCGTTCCGCATACGGGTGAGCATATCGGCTATGGGATCTGTATGCGACATGACCCCTCCCTACCAGCTCGACTTGGTAACACCAGGGATGACTCCCTGATGCGCCAGTTCACGAAGGCAGATACGGCACAGCCCGAAGCGGCGCAGGTAACCCCGCGGGCGCCCGCATCGGAGGCAACGATTGTGCGCTCGCACCGCATACTTCTGCGGGCGCTGCGACTTAGCGATCATCGATTTCTTTGCCATGCGCTGATGCTCCTATCCTTCAACTCTCACGGAAAGGCATGCCCATCATGCGAAGGAGTGCCCGTCCCTCTTCGTCCGTCTTGGCCGTGGTGGTGATAGCGATGTCCATGCCTCGGATGCGGTCGATCTTGTCGTAGTCGATCTCCGGGAAGATGATCTGCTCGCGCACGCCGAGATTGTAATTGCCCTGGCCATCGAAAGCTGCGGGCGAGATGCCACGGAAGTCCCGGATCCGCGGCAGTGCGATGCTCACCAAGCGATCGAGCATCTCGTACATGCGGTCGCCCCGCAGAGTGACCTTCAGGCCCACGGGCATGCCTTCCCGAAGCTTGAAGTTGGCCACCGACTTGCGCGCCCTTCGAAGCTGGGCTTTCTGACCGGTGATAAGCCCGAGTTGGCTCGAGGCCTCTTCCATCACCTTAGCGTCGTGCGTGCCCTGGCCTTCGCCCATGTTGACCGTGATCTTGGTCACTTTGGGGACCTGCATGACGCTCTTGTAACCGAACTGCTCGCGCAGCGCGGGTACGATCTGATTAAGATACTTCTCTTTTAGTCTGGGAACTGCCATCGCTAACCCTTGTCGACCTGGACGTTGCACTTCTTGCAGTAGCGCACTTTTTCGTCGCCCTCCATGCGGACACCGACCCGCGCCGGCTGCCCGCACCCGGGGCAGACCAGTTGCACGTTACTGATGTGGATGCTGGCTTCCCGCTCGATGACGCCACCTTGCGGCGTCTTCTGCGAGGGGCGCACGTGACGCTTGATGAAGTTGACTCTCTCAACCACCACTCGCTGATCCGCGGCGAGAACACGCAGGACTTTGCCCTGCTTCCCGTTCTCCTTGCCCTGGATCACCCGGACTGTATCGCCCTTCTTGATCCTCAAGTTCTTAGCTCTCTTCATGATCTAAAGAACCTCCGGTGCGAGCGAGACGATCTTGGCAAAGTTCTTCTCGCGTAGTTCGCGCGCCACGGGCCCGAAGATACGGGTACCCCGTGGGTTCATCTGCCTGTCGATCAGAACGGCAGCGTTCTCATCGAAACCGATATAGGTGCCGTCCCGGCGCCCGTATGCCTTCTTGACGCGCACCACTACGGCCTGTACCACGTCGCCCTTCTTCACGGCGCCGCCGGGGGTGGCTTCTTTGACCGCCCCCACAATGATGTCGCCGACACTGGCGTAGCGACGCTGAGACCCGCCCTTGATGCGGATGCACAGTAGTTCCCGCGCGCCGGTATTGTCGGCCACTTTGAGTCTAGTTTCCACCTGTATCATCGCGTGTCACCCATCTCCTGCTGGCGGTGCTACTCGGCCCGCTCGAGCACCCTGATCAGGCGCCAAGTCTTGTCCCGGGAAAGTGGCCGGCACTCGCGCACCAGCACTTTGTCGCCCACATGAGCCTCGTTTTGCTCATCGTGGGCCTTCAACCTACTCGTGCGGCGAACGATCTTCTTGTACTCGGCATGAGGCCGCACCGAACTCACTTCGATCACGATGGTCTTGTCCATCTTGTCGGAGACGACCACGCCCTGTCGCTCCCTTTGCTTGATATCCTGCTGCTCGGTCATCAGAGCTCCCTCGCGTGTTCCCTAGCGGACCTCACCGTCATGAACCTGGCGATGTCCTGCCGAACTTCACGGAGGCGGCTGGTATTCTCCAGCTGGCCGGCAGCGTGTTGGAACCTGAGATTGAACAACTCCTCGCGCGATTGCTTGAGACGTTGTTCCAGCTCCTCATCTGCAAGTTCAACCAAGTCCTTAGCCTTCAATGCCCCCGTCCTCCCTAGTCGTGAACCTGCACTTGACAGGAAGTTTGTGCGCTGCAAGCCGCAAGGCTTCTTTAGCCAGCTCTTCGCTGACGCCTGCGAGCTCGAACATCACACGGCCCGGCTTGACCACGGCCACCCATTGGTCGGGAGACCCTTTGCCGGACCCCATCCGAGTTTCGGCCGGTTTCTTGCTCACCGGCTTTTGCGGAAAGATGTTGATCCAGACCTTCCCGCCCCGTTTGATCTTCCGGGTCATAGCGATACGAGCAGCCTCGATCTGCCGGCTGGTGACCCAGCCCGGCTCGAGGGCCTGCAGCCCGAACTCGCCGAAATTCACAGTGGTCTGCCCTTTCGACTTGCCGGACATGCGGCCCCGCTGCTCTTTGCGGTGCTTTACCCGTTTTGGTAGTAGCATTTTTCGTCCTCTTCTATTCTCTCGGACCGTTGATCCCTGGGTCTGGGACCACGGACACTGTCTTCGCCCGACCCAGACCCGGACTTAGTAGTCCGCCAACCATCAGCCTACGCGAGCCTCCGCTTGCCCGTGGGAGCTCAGATCGAACCCCTCAGGCATGATCTCGCCCTTATTGATCCAGACTTTCACGCCGATCTTGCCGAACGTGGTGTCGGCTTCCCAGAAACCGTAGTCGATGTCGGCCCGCAGCGTGTGCAGAGGCACCCGCCCCTCGCTGTAGCCCTCGGTGCGCGCCATCTCCGCTCCACCCAGACGCCCCGACGACCGGACTTTGATACCCATAGCGCCGGAGCGCATGGCCGAAGTGATAGCTCGCTTCATGGCCCGCCGGAAGCTGACCCGGTTGGCAAGTTGCTCGGCGATCGACTGCGCCACCAAGTTGGCGTCCAGTTCCGGCCTCTTGATCTCCACTATGTTGACGTGGACGGCCTTGCCGGTCATGTCGTGGAGCTCACGACGTAACGCGTCCACTTCCGATCCCGACTTCCCGATGACGATGCCAGGGCGAGCCGTATGGATGTCGACGACTACTTTGTTCGTGTCCTTGCGTATCACGATAGTCGAAAGCCCGGCATGACCCAGCTTTCGCTGGATGTGCTTCCGAATCGCGAGGTCCTCGTGAAGGAAGCCGGCAAAGTGCTTCTCGGTATACCAGTGAGCCTTCCAGTCATGGATGATGCCGAGCCGCATACCTCCGGGATGAACTTTCTGACCCACCTGCTACGACTCCTTTTTCTCGTCGACACACACGGTGATGTGACTCGTCCGCTTGC
>JADGPI010000112.1 GCA_017882525.1 Thermoleophilia bacterium | reverse complement strand
ACGAACGACGATTGGCATCTCGAGTGTTTCAAAGCGTACGACGTGCGCGGTCAAGTCCCCGGCCAGCTGGACGAGGCGATGGCCGAGCTCATCGGACGTGCATACGCGAAACTGGTGCGGCCGGCCACCGTCGCGGTGGGACGTGACATCCGCCTCACCAGCCCTGCGTTGCAGGCGGCTCTCGTCAGGGGATTGATCGGGGCGGGAGTGGATGTGGTCGACATCGGCCAGGTGGGGACAGAGCAAGTCTACTTCGCCACCTTCGCTTGGGGCCTCGATGGCGGGATCATGATCACCGCAAGCCACAATCCGCGCGATTACAACGGCATGAAGTTCACCAGGTCCGAGGCGCGCCCTATCTCGGCCGACACGGGCCTCAAAGAGATAGAGTCCATGGTGGCCACTGCCATGGGCAGACGGCCGGGTGCGGACCCGCTCGCCGATCTCGCGCCGGCGCGTGTGGGCACCACGGTGGCGAGGGACGTGTACCCGGAATATATCGATCACCTGCTCACATACGTCGAGGCAGACCGGCTCAAGCCCCTCAAGGTGGTCGTCAATGCCGGCAACGGCGGGGCGGGAGCTGTGCTCGACCGATTGGAGGGGCGGTTGCCGCTCCGGTTTGTGAAGCTGAATCACGAGCCCGACGGCTCTTTCCCTCACGGGGTGCCCAACCCTCTACTACCAGAGAACCGCGCGGTGACGACTGAAGCGGTCATCCGGGAAGGCGCGGACCTCGGCGTCGCATGGGATGGAGACTTCGACCGTTGCTTCTTCTTCGACGAGACCGGCGACTTCGTGGAGGGGTACTACTTGGTGGGTCTGCTGGCCCAAAGAGCTTTGCAGCGTCACCCAGGGGGCAAGATAGTCCACGATCCCCGCTTGGTGTGGAACACTCTGGAAGTGGTGGCGGCAGCCGGCGGAGTCGCCGTCGAGTCGAAGAGCGGCCACGCTTTCATAAAGGAGCGAATGCGCGCCGAGGACGCCGTGTACGGGGGGGAGATGTCGGCTCACCATTACTTCCGCGAGTTCGCCTATGCCGACAGCGGGATGATCCCATGGCTCCAAATCGTGCAGGTCATGAGCGAGACCGGGCGCAGCCTCGCCGATATGGTGAGGGAGCGCAAGACTCGCTTTCCCGTGAGCGGCGAGATAAACAGGGTGATCGCGGATCCGCCCGGAGCCTTGGCCCGGCTCAAAGAGACGTACGGGCCGGCAGCGCTTACGGTGGACGAGACGGACGGCTTCAGCTTCGAGAACGCCGAGTGGCGCTGCAACGTGCGGATGTCCAACACCGAGCCGGTTGTGCGTATGAACCTCGAGACTCGTGGCGACGAGCTACTGCTCCGTCGCAAGACGAAAGAGATACTCGATTTCCTCGAGCGGAACGGCTAGGGAGGCTTCCTTGAAGGTAGCCCTTGCCCAGGTCAACCCCACAGTGGGCGATCTGTCCGGAAACGGCCGACTGGTGGTGGAATACACCCGCCGGGCCGCCGCGGATGGAGCCGGACTGGTGGCGTTCCCGGAGCTTGTGATCTCGGGTTACCCACCGGAGGACCTCCTCCTGAAAGACCACTTTCTAGCCGGTTGCCGGCGCGAGCTTGAGACGGTCGCGACTTCCTGCCCGGACGTGGTTGTCGTGCTCGGAGTGCCTCTGCTGGAGGGGGGCAAGGTCTACAACGCCGCCGCGGTCTTGGCCCGCGGCACCATAGCGGCCGTGTATCGCAAGATCTGGCTGCCTAACTACGCGGTCTTCGACGAGAAGCGCTACTTCACGGGCGGATCCGAGGTCCTCGTTCTACAACTGCCCCACGCAAGAGTCGGCATCAACATCTGTGAGGACATCTGGGAAGAGTGCGGGCCTACGGAGGCGGCGGGGCTCTCCGCAGGTGCGGATATCGTCTTGAACCTGTCCATGTCTCCCTACCATGTGGGAAAGGGCGGCGAACGTCAGACGATGCTTGCGAAGAGAGCCGCTGGCGCCGGGGCGTTCGTCTGTTATCTGAACGGTGTCGGCGGGCAAGACGAGCTGGTGTTCGATGGGCAGAGCGTTGTGCTCAGCCCGACCGGCCACTTGGTGGCGCGTGCCCGGCAGTTCGAGGAGCAGCTTCTGATCGTCGACCTAGACCCGGCCGAGGCGCGGGCGGTCAAGGGCAAGACATGCTTGGAGAGTCCGTGGGAGATCGAGGTTGTCGATCTGGCGGGCCGGGGACACGGGTTGCGTGCGAACGCGGGAGTTCCGCAGCCGGCAACGGGGACGCCGGCCGACCTGCTCGCGGCCCCGCTTTCCCCCGACGGTGAGATCTACCAGGCGCTCTGTCTGGGTGTTCATGATTATGTGATCAAGAATCGGTTCGGGCACGTCGTCATCGGTGTGAGCGGCGGCATCGACTCCGCCCTCACGGCCTGTGTAGCAGTGGATGCCCTGGGCCCTGAGTGCGTGACCGGGGTCTCCATGCCGAGCCGTTTTTCGAGCGCCGGCACCAGGTCAGATGCGCAAGAGTTGGCGGAGCTGTTGGGGATCGAGTTTCACGAGATCCCCATCGAGAGTCTTTTTGAGGTCTATCTGGAGAGCCTGGCCCCTTATCTCGCCGGGCGTGCCCCCGACGTGACGGAACAGAACATCCAGGCTCGCATCCGCTGCAACATCCTCATGGCGCTCTCGAACAAGTTTGGGTGGCTGGTGCTCACCACCGGGAACAAGAGCGAGGTGGCAGTGGGCTACACGACGCTGTATGGCGACATGGCTGGGGGGTTCGCCGTCATCAAGGACGTCCCTAAGACCATGGTGTACCGCTTGGCAGAGTACCGCAACGGGTTGGAAGCTGGCCGGGGCCCCATCCCGCCCAGCACCCTCGACCGTCCGCCCTCGGCTGAGCTCGCAGCGGACCAGACGGATCAGGACACCCTACCCCCGTATGAGCTGCTCGACCAGATCATCGATGCTTACGTGGTCCGGGACGAGAGTGTGGATGAGATCGCAGCCCTCGGCATATCCAGGGCCGAGGTAGAGCGGGTCATCGGTATGATCGACGGCAACGAGTACAAGCGGCGCCAGGCGGCTCCCGGTGTACGCATCACTCCCAAGGCCTTCGGGAAGGACAGACGGCTGCCTATCACGAACCGATACCGGGGATAGCTCTATAATCGCGGACAACGCCCAGCATATGGGTGAGGATGCGACTCCCCGAGGAGAGACGTGAGCGACTACATCGCCGAAGGCCAGGGGTCCGGGAAATCGGTCGGGCTTGTGCAGCTTCAGTCTGCCCAACTCGAAACCCTGTCGCTCGACTCAGGACTGGCGCTGCAGCCGGTCACCATAGCCTACGAGACATACGGCCGGCTGAACGACGATCGCAGCAATGCCGTTCTGATCCTTCACGCGCTTTCGGGGGACGCTCACGCGGCCGGCTACTATGCCGGTGATGACAAGCCGGGTTGGTGGGAGCCAATGATCGGCCCCGGCAAGGGCTTCGACACCGATCGCTACTTCGTGATCTGCTCGAATGTCATCGGGGGATGCAAGGGGACCACGGGTCCGGCCAGCATCGATCCTGCTACGGGAAAGGAGTATGCCCTTCGTTTTCCCGTGGTCACGGTCGCCGATATGGTGCGCGCGCAAAAGGCGCTGATCGATTCCCTTGGCATCGAGCGCTTGTTGGCGGTGTGCGGCGGCTCCATGGGGGGCATGCAGGCGCTGCAATGGGCGGTGGCGTACCCCGAGGCCGTCGCGTCCTGTATCGCCATCGCCGCCACGCCTAAACACTCACCCATGCAGATAGCGTTCAACGAGGTTGGCAGACAGGCCATCATGGCTGACCCCAACTGGAACGAGGGCGACTACTACCAGGGCACAGCGCCGGACAACGGCCTAGCCGTTGCGCGTATGATCGGCCATATCACGTACCTCTCGGACGAGTCGATGCACGAGAAGTTCGGCCGACGGCTCCGCGACAAGGCGGTGCTCGGCCACGACTTCACCATGGACTTCGAGGTGGAGAGTT
>JADGPI010000014.1 GCA_017882525.1 Thermoleophilia bacterium | reverse complement strand
CGCTGGCGACCATGGTCTTCGTGGGGGTGCAGCCGACGTTGACGCAGGTGCCGCCAACATGCTCGCGCTCCACGAGGGCTGTCTTCCACCCTGCGCTCGCAAAAGCACGGGCCAGCGGATTACCGCCTTGGCCGGAGCCGATAATGATGGCATCGTACCGTTCCACCGCGCCCACGGGCCTCACCGCCTTGCCTTCACGACCGTACCGTTGCGGCTCCTGGCGCTAATCCGGTCTGGGTCGCGGCCATCGCCTGGCAATCGCCGTGGCGCGCCTGAGCCTCCGCCAGCTGTCTACCCGTTGCGATGGTGTGCCAACCATAGTCTCACGCGCCCCACGCATGAGCTTGCTCGCGATAGAATCCGGGTACGTGCAGTCGTGGTGACTGCTCTTTCAGCCGCACAGAAAGCGAGACCCATGGCATCCGACGATCCAAACGACGCCCCGCGCACGAGCGCGCAGGGCGAATCGTCCGCTCCCGACCCAGGCCCGCGTGACGTCGGGACCGGCCAACGCGGCACCACAAGACGCAGGCCCGCTGGGGGAACAGGCCGCGGCGGTTCGGCCCAGCGCGGCACAAGCCAGAGCGGTTCGGGCCAGCGCGGTACCGGTCAACGCGGCTCCATGCAGCGCGGTGCAGGCCCCGGCGCGCCGGCCCCGGGAAGCCCGCAGCACGACGAAGAGCGCCGCCGGCACACGCGGCGCCAGTTCTGGTACGCAGTCGGTTACGTGATCGTTGCGCTCTTCCTGCTATACCTGTTCCAGCAGTTCATCCTCGGGCCGATCGGGGCGCCTTCCCAACAACTCGACTACTACACTTTCAAGAACGACGTGGCTGCCGAGCAGATTAAGACCGCCGTTATTGGGACCAATCAGATCACCGGCACCATGAAGAACCCGGATCCCAAGCTGACGAAACTGGTCGATTACAAGGTCAATGTTCAGGTCGTCGCCGACACCCAACTGGTCGCAGAGCTGCAGGCGGCCAAAGTCACCTACTCCTTCGCCGCTCCCGGCAGTCCCATCGGGGGCATCCTTATCTATCTTCTTCCTCTCGTGCTGATCGGAGTGCTCTGGTACTACATCTACAGACGGGCGGCCCGCGCTGCCGGAGGCGGAGGGGCCGGGGGCATCTTCGGTGTGGGTCGGAGCAAAGCCACACAGGTGACTCCCGAGCAGGTTGGGGTGACCTTCAAGGATGTGGGCGGCGCCGACGAGGCCATCGCCGAGCTGCGAGAGATCATCCAGTTCTTGAAGCATCCCGAGCAGTTCGCGAGCTTGGGCGGCCGCATCCCCAAAGGCGTGTTACTCGTCGGCCCTCCGGGCACCGGCAAGACCCTCCTCGCCAAAGCTACTGCCGGCGAGGCAGAGGTAACCTTCTTCGAGAGCAGCGGTTCGGAGTTCGTGGAGATGTTCGTGGGAGTGGGCGCCGCCAGAGTACGGGACCTCTTCGAGCAAGCGAGGAAAGCGGCTCCGGCGATCGTGTTCATCGACGAGATCGACGCCATCGGCCAGAGCCGAGGCGCCGGGCTCCAAGTTGGAGGCGGCAACGACGAACGCGAGCAGACCCTCAACCAGCTACTCGCCGAGATCGACGGCTTCAACACCGATATGTCACGGCCGGTGATAATCATGGCCGCCACCAACCGGCCCGAAGTCCTCGATCAGGCCTTGTTGCGAGCGGGGCGCTTCGACCGCCAGATCGAGGTGAGCAACCCAGACCTCATAGGGCGCGTGCAGATCCTCAAGATCCACAGCCGGGGTATCAAGCTGGCGCACGATTTCGACGTGGAGAGGGCGGCGCGGATAACTCCGGGCTTCAGCGGCGCCGATCTGGCGAACGTCATGAACGAGGCGGCTTTGCTCGCGGCTCGGCGCAGGGCTGCTTCCGTGACCATCAAGGACTTCGAGGTGGCCATGGAGCGCGTCATCGCCGGCCTGGAGCGGAGGACCCGGGTGATGAACGAGCTGGAGCGCACCACGGTCGCCTACCACGAATCGGGCCACGCGCTGGTGTCCGAGCTACTCGCTCACACGGACCCGGTGGCCAAGATCAGCATCATCCCACGCGGACGAGGCGCTCTCGGCTATACGCTGCAGATGCCGACCGAAGACCGCTACCTCCTCACCGCGGAAGAACTCACCGACCGTGTGGCCGTCATGCTCGGCGGCCGCGCCGCCGAGATCTCCGCGTTCGGCACCATCAGCACCGGCGCCAGCGACGACATCCAGCGGGCCACAGAACTGGTCCGCCGGATGATCACCGAGTTCGGCATGAGCGACAAGCTCGGCTCCGTGCGGTACGCAGGGCAGCAACTGCAGTACCTGGGCAACGTCATGCAGGACAACACCCAGCTCAGCCCGCACACGCGAGAGATCATCGACGACGAGATCCAGCGCCTAGTCACCGAGCAGTACATGAAGGCGCAGGCTTTGCTGGGCGAGCATCGGGGGGCCTTGGAGATCCTCGCGAAGCAGCTTCTCGAGCAGGAGACAGTAGATGGGAGCGCTGTGAAAGCGGCGCTGGACCAAGAAGCCGCCCAGCTTGCGGCCGCGCCCGAGCCAGCGACTTCGGCCGAGCCCACGGAACAAGCGGCCCATGCCGAGTGACTTCGCCTTGCGCGGTTACCCCGTAGTGGTGGACATTCCGGTGGCGTGGGCCGAGATGGACGCGTTGGGCCACGTCAACCACGCTGTCTACTACCGCTATTGCGAGACCGCTCGCATCGCTTATTTCGCTCGTCTTGGTCACCCGCGCGTCGAGCCCGATTCGGAGAAAGGCCTGATCCTGGCTACCAGCAGCTGCCGATACAAGACGCCGGTCACGCACCCGGACACCGTTTCGGTGGGAGCGAGGGTGGTCGGCCTTAGCGAAGACAGGATGCGCATGGAGTACGCGGTCTTCAGCAATCGTTTGGGCAAGATCGCCGCCGTGGGCGAGGCGGAGGTCGTGAGCTACGACTACCACCGGGGGTGTCGCACCCCGTTCGACTCCGATTACCGGGAGAAGATCATCGAGTTAGAGGGGAAGCAGCCTCCTTCTTTACGGCGCCGAGGCGACCTGGCCCGGCCTGACCCATCAGGCGAAGAGTCTGATTGATCCGGCGGACATTCCGCTTGGCCCCCCTGACGTCGCGAGGGGGACGTGAACGCTCACAGAAACCGCTCGATCTGAGGAGACCGCGTTGCAAGGCATCTGGTCTAACTGGGCTTGGCCGCTCGCCACGGCGATCCTGGGGTTCATCTTCATGGGCCTGGTGTTCCGCCAGTGGCTGCAGCGGCGCAAGCCGCATCAGGCGGCATGGACGGTAGGGCTGGTCTTCTACGCCGTCGCAGCCCTGATGGAGTGGTGGTCTGAGTACAACGGGGCCTGGAACCCCGCGGTGTATCGCGTCTACATCGTGCTGGCGGCGTCTCTGGTGGGTTTCCTGGGCCTGGGCAGCCTATACCTGGTCGCCCGAAGGCGGCTGTGGGGACACTTCTATTTGGCCTTCAATGTCGTGTGCCTGGTCGTCTTCTTCGTTGGGGCGCTCACCGCCACGCTCGCAACGAACAAGCTGGTGCCCGGCATAACGGTGGGAGGCCAGGGACTGGGCGCCAGCCTGAGCTTCCCCCGAGTCATGTCGTTCGCTTTCAACATCCCCGGGTCGATCTTCCTCATCGGAGGTGCGTTGCTCACCATCTGGCGCTTCGCCCGCAAGCGAGAGTTCGCCTATCGGGTCTGGGCGAACGTGTTGATAGTCCTCGGGGCGCTACTGATCGCCTTTGTGGGATCCCGGGCGCGAATGGGAGACACCGCGGGCTTGTATCCGGCCGAGATGGTGGCTTCCGCCCTGATGTTGGCCGGTTTCTTGCTGGCCGGCACGCTCCAAAAAGGGAGAGAGGCGGTCCGGCGCACCCGGCCGGCGGCGCCACGGACCGAGTGACCGCGGAAAGTTCGGAAGCACGGGGGCCCGGCGCTATCTACGGTCTGATAAGAAGCACCGGAGCTTCGCTGTTGCGGATGATCTCTTCGGTGACCGAGCCTACGAGAAGATGCCGGACGTTGCTGTGCCCGTGGGTAGCCATGACGACCAGATCGGCCCCCACCTGCTTGATGGCAGCCAGGATTCCTTCGGCGGGCTCGCCACGACCTACGATGATCTCTGTCTGTAATCCCCTTTTGCCTAGTCTCTCCGCCAGCTTGGTCAACTTCCCGGTCGCCTCAGCTTCCAGGAAAGCGGCTTCGTCTCGCGAGTGACTGTGCACGACGTGGGCCAGTGTCACCACCCCTCCGGTCAATTCCGCCAGCTTCGCGGCGTGCTCCACGAGCACGTCATCCCCGGGATCGGATTTGAGAGGGACCAGAATATGCTCGTACATCAGAAGGAACCTCCCGCTAGCTGATAGAGGAAGAAGACATTGAGGACGACTACGACGAGACCGGCCGCGATGGCCAGGATGCGCTCCATCGGACTACTGACGAACCGGCCCATCACTCGCCGATCGCTCACGAGAAGGAGCAACGGAGCGATGGTGAGCGGCAACTGGATGCTCAGGGCCACCTGGCTGTAAACGAGGATCTTGAGCGAGTCGAGGCCAGAGGCGACCACGGCCAGGGCGGGGATGGCAAGCACGAAGAGGCCGATCCGGTAGAAGGTGCTGCGCGGGTTCTCGGGACGGCCCAGATAGGCAGTGAGCACATTTACCTCCGCCATGGCTGAGGTAAAACTGGAGCCGAGCCCCGCGGTCAAGAGGCCGATCCCGAACAAGTAACGTGCCAGGTTGCCCGCCAAGGGCTCGAGCGTGGCCGAAGCCTGCTCCAAGCTCGTCACTACGATCCCGTGCCGGAAGAAGACGGCCGCCGCCACGACAACCATGGCGCAGTTGATCAGCCAGCCCAAGCCCATCGCCAAAGCCGTGTCGCCCTTTTCGTACAGGATCAGCCGGTGCCGGCCCTCTTCGTCCTTGGGCAGATCGCGGTTGAGCACCACGTTCGAATGAAGGTAGAGGTTGTGGGGCATGACCACCGCGCCCATCATCCCGATGGCGATCGCGATGCTGGCCCGGTCGAAATGCGGGATGAAAGCTCCACGAGCGGCCGAAGCCCAACTCGGGTGCACGAGCGCGAGCTCCAACAGGTAACAGAGCGAGATCACTCCGATGAAGACCACGATGATCCGCTCGATATGCCGGTAACGGCCCGTGTAGATCAGCGCGATCTTGAGTACGACGGTGATGATCCCGCCGACTATGAGCGGCAGTCCGAAGAGCAGCTTGAAACCCAGCGCCCCACCCAGGAGCTCGGCGACGTCGGTGGCGATGCACGCGAGCACGATGCTCCCGCCCATGACGCCGGTCCAGGGCCGCGAGAAACGCCGGCGGACATTGTAGGCGAGGCTGTGGCCGGTGACGATCCCCAGCCGGGCCGACATGTTCTGCAGCACGATCAACATCAGGGTCGACATGGTTATGACCCAGAGAAGGGAGTAGCCGAAGCTGCTCCCCCCAGCGACATTGGTGGCCCAGTTTCCCGGGTCGATAAAACCCACGGTCACGATGAAGCCGGGGCCCAAGAAGCGAAGAAAATCTCGAGAGAGGAATACTCCAGGCCCGAACCCGGCCGGCGAGCCGCCGCGCCGCAGCCGGAGGCGGCTTACACGGGGCCGGCCCTCTTCCGCGTCCGGCGCTCCTTGCCCTCCCTCTGGCATGTCACTCAACGGCTCGGCTCCTCCCTATCTGGAGGCTTGGTCTCCTAGCTCGCGCGACCTCAGTCCACGGGCAGGTTGAAGAAGTCTCGCGGGGTCTGCCAACAGACCTTGTCTATGGTGGCCTTGTCCAAGCCGAACAACTTCATGGCCAACATGACCCGCGGCACCATGAAGTAGTCGTTGTTCATGCCGCCCAGCTCCGAGTTGATGATCAGCTTGTCCCGGTGCTCTGGATGGTCGATCACGTAGTGGGCGGCCGCTTCCGGCGGCATCTTGTCCCAGCAGATGGAGAGGCCCACCATCCCGCCGGTGTTGACCCGGAACTCCATGGTCTCTTCCCCGGCGTGGTCGAACACGCAGCGCTCCACCGGGAAGCCTTCTTCTTTGATGATCTCCAGTACTTTCGGTAGCACTGCCGCACCCTGCGGAGCCAGACGTATGGGGGTGTGGAGGATCACCGGGAGGTTGTGGGCTTTCGCCAGGCGCAGGTGCTCGCGGAAGAGGTCGATCTCGAACTGGGTGCCTGTGTCCAGCCCGATCTCGCCTATCGCGACCACTCGCTCGTGCTTGAGGAACTCCGGCAGCTTGGCGAGACAGGTCTCGGCGTCTACGTGGTTGACTCCGAAGAACGGGACGGACAGTGAGCTGAAGGCTTCGTAACCGAGGGTCTTGGCGGTGGTCGCCTCCATGGTGAGGAAGCGCTCCCACAAGAGGAGGACGGTGTCGGCGTCGTGGCTGCCGAGGAACATGTGCGGACTTGGGATGACCGCCGCTTCCATGCCCATCATTACCAGCTTCTGAAGCTGTACGTCCTCGATCATGTCGGTGTGCAGGTGAGCGTCGATGAATCTCATACTTCAGGCCTCCATAGCCGGTCGCCGAAAGACGAAGTCTCTGCTT
>JADGPI010000111.1 GCA_017882525.1 Thermoleophilia bacterium | reverse complement strand
GTCATCTCGAGGCCGGTGAGATGGTCGGCGTGCTCGTGTGCGTTGCGGATGGTGGCCGATGCCAGGATGAACTGTGGCTCGGCCCCGTAGAACGACGCCACACGCCGCAAACGGCGCAGCACGTTGGCGACGTTGCTGCCGAAAACTCCCCGGTATGTGTGGGCCTCATCGACGATGACGTACTTGAGATTGAACAAGAAATCGTCCCAGCGCTCGTGCCGGGGGAGCATGCTCAAGTGGATCATGTCCGGGTTGGTGAGCAATAGCCGCGCTTTCTGGCGAGCCACGTAACGCGCTGCCGCCGGGGTGTCTCCGTCGTACGTGGCCACCTCGATCTGACGTCCGGCCAGCGGGCGGAGCCGGCGGAGCTGGTCTTGCGCGAGGGCCTTGGTGGGGTAGAGGTAGACCGCTCGCGCCCGGGGGCTCCGCAAAAGGCCGTCGATGACAGGGAGGTTGAAGCACAGGCTCTTCCCGGAAGCGGTGCCGGTGGTGACTATGAGATGCTCCCCCCGCTGCGCAGCGTCCCAGCATTCTGCCTGATGGGTCCACAGTTGCCGGATGCCCTGGGCCGCGAGAGCGTCGGCGAGCTGCAGGTGCAGGCTAGACGGCAAGGGGGCCGTTCTACCTGGACGGCCAGGCAGCACCGTCTGCGCCGCCAGCTGTGGGTAGCGTTCGGGAGATAGGAGATCGAAGAGTTCGGGTCTCATGCGCGCGTGCCTGAATAGGAGCATGTTCAAAAAAGTCACCGTGCTTTCCGTTCTTCTCGAGGCCGCATATGCCGGGCCTGGACCAAAGGGGTGGACCAGAGCGTAACGGCGGCGGCCTCTGGGCGCCATACGACCAAGGTCGTACGGCGGTGTCGGGGCGCGGGACCAAGACGTATAATAGCCCACGGGTCGGATCATTCGGTTCTTGTGGACTCACACCTCCGCCTTCGGGAGAGGACGATCATATGTTAGAGGGGGATCACGTCCGCGAGCCGGATAGTCCGCCCGACCGGCGCGATGAGGCTTTCCGTGCTGCTGTTCTCAACGGTGTCTACTCCGCGATCATGATCCACGACCGCACCGGCCGGGTCCTGGACATGAACGAGAACATGCTTCGCCTGTACCAGGTGGGACGTGAGGAAGCCCTGGGACTGAACATCGTGGACGATCTGTCGGCCTCTGTGAACCCCGCGGGGGATCTGGCCGCTTTATGGGACAGAGTCCTTACGGGCGAGACCTCTCACTTCGAGTGGAAAGCCAGACGTCCCCATGACGGCTCCACTTTCGACGTGGAGGTGCTCCTCTCGCGGGTTCCCTTCCAAGGCCAGGACGCTTTGCTGTTCGCGGTGCGGGACATCGGCGATTGCACGCAGCTCGAGGCCGAGCGGCGTGAGACCCGCAAGATGGAAGCCGTGGGAAGGCTGGCGGGCGGCATCGCTCACGACTTCAACAATCTCCTTACCACGATCTCCGGCTACACGGATCTCCTGCTGCAAACCGTGGAGGCGGACGATCCCCGACGCGAGGACCTACTCGAGATAAGTCAGGCGGCACGTAAGGCGGCGTTGATGACGCGGCAACTGCTGGCGCTGTCGCGTCACCAGGTCATGAGGCCGCGGATCATGGATCTCAACGACGTGGTGGCGGCGATGGCCGAGACCCTTCGCGAACTTCTCGGTGAAAAACTCGAGTTGGAGCTCCTGCTAGATCCCGCGCTCCGCACCGTGGAGATCGACCCGGGGCAGATGCAAGAGGTGCTTGCCAACCTCGCGCTCAACGCAAGAGAAAGCATGCGTGACAGCGGACGGCTGGTGATGGCCACTGCCAACGCCGATGAGGCTGAAGGACAGCGGGTATTGCTGGTGGTGCGGGACACGGGCCCGGCGATAGGCGAGGACATGCGGGCTCACCTCTTCGAGCCGTTCTTCCCCAAGGGGACCGGCAATGATTCTGGGCTCGGGCTCTCCACCGTATACGGGATCATCAATCAGAGCGGGGGCACCATCACCGTGGATTCGGAGCCCGGCCGGGGCCCGATATTCCGGATCAGCCTGCCCGCGGTCCTGACACCCAGCTCGACCGCTACAGAGCCCGATCCACTCCAGCTGACGCTTCCGCTTCAGGGCCAGACCATCCTCCTAGTGGACGACCAGGACGCGGTGCGCCGTCTCACGGCCCGCAACCTCCGTCAGAGCAAGTACCAGGTCCTGGAGGCCGGGGATGGCCACGAGGCGCTGAAGGTCCTGCAGGATCACCGGAAAGTCCATCTCTTGCTGACCGACGTGGTCATGCCGGGAATGGACGGAAGGGAATTGGCGCGCAGAGTCACGGAGATGAGGCCCGACATCAAAGTCATCCTCATGTCCGGCTATCACGGGCAGACGGACGGCGAGACTGACGACGGGGTCCCCCCATCGGCGTTCCTGCAGAAGCCATTCACGCAAGAGGGACTGCTGCAGAAGGTCCGGGACGCGCTCGGCGGTTAGGCGAGCGCTGCTCGGTTCACTCAACTGGCGGGAGTGCCGCGGCGGAGCGTTATCACCACGACGTCCGGGCGGGCGAAGAAGCGCATGGGCGGGAAGATCGTCCCCACGCCGTTGGATACGACCACGGTGGTCGCGTCCATCTTGACCACTCCCGTGCGCAGCTTCTGCGTGATGTGGGACGGCAGGACCGGAGCCCACAGCCCGAACAATGTCACCTGGCCTCCATGAGTGTGGCCTGAGAGCATGAGATCCACCTGCCCCGGCCTGAGGTCGTACACAAAGGCCGGGTTGTGGGAGACGAGGAGAACGAAGTCGCCGCTTTGGGTGCCGTGGAGGACGGGTCCTACGTCCGGCGTGTCTACCTCGTAGTCGCCCACGCCTCCCAGCCTGATGCGCTCGTTTCCCTTGTCGATCCAGACCCCTCGATTGTCCAGGAGTGTTATCCCTGCACCCTTTATCGCCCGGGTGCTGGGGCCGACATCTTTGCCGTAGTCATGGTTGCCGAGAACAGCGAAGCTGCCGAGGGTCGCCTTTAGCTTGGCCAGCTCGCTGAAGCAAGAATCGGAATACTTGACGGGGTCTTCCCACACGTAGTCCCCGCCCAGGAGGATCAGGTCGGGTTTCAGCGCGTTGACTTTGGCCACGAGCCGCCCGACCCGGTCTTGGGAGAAGAACGGTCCCCGATGGATGTCGGTGATCAGGACCACCCGCGTGCCGTCGAAAGCCTGAGGAAGATCGGGGCTGGTGAAGGTCACCTCCCGCACTTCGAGCAGGTATGGCTCCACGAAGGAGTAGGCAAGGACAATCGCCACGACGAGGGCGAGCACGGCGCCCCCCAACCAGAACCAGCGGGGGCGGAAGCCGTGGCTGGCCCTACCTGGGGTTTTCATGTCAACGGGATCGGCACTGGGCGCCCAAGTCGAAACGCCGGCGGACGGCCGGGCACCGTCGGCCCGTTCCTATCGGGGCACTCGGACCAGCCCGCGCTCCGCCAGCAGCTCCGCGATCTGGACCGCGTTCAGCGCCGCCCCCTTGCGCAGATTGTCGGAGACGACCCACATGTTCAAGGTGTTCTCGGCCGTGGGATCCACCCGGATGCGCCCCACGTAGGTGGCGTCTTTGCCCGAGGCCATGATGGGCATCGGGTACGCCCGGGCGGCCGGATCGTCGACCACCTGCACGCCCGGAGCATCCGCAAGCAGCTTGCGCGCTTGGTCGGGGCTGAGCGGGCGGGCGAACTGCACGTTGACCGCCTCGGAGTGACAGTTCTGCACGGGCACGCGAACGCATGTCGCGGACACCTCGATGCTGGCGTCGCCCATGATCTTCTTGGTCTCGTCCACCATCTTGCGCTCTTCTTTGGTGTACCCGTCCTCTAGGAAGACATCGATGTGAGGCAGGCAGTTGAACGCGATCTGGTGCGGATAGACCTTCACTTCCACCGGCTGGCCGGCTAGGAGCGCGCTGGTCTGTTCGATGAGCTCCACCACCGCTTTGTGCCCGGTGCCGGAGACCGCCTGATACGTGGAGACGACGACCCGCTTTATCTGAGCGGCATCGTGCAACGGCTTGAGCGCCACGACCATCTGGATGGTGGAGCAATTGGGGTTCGCGATGATCCCCTCGTGCCAATCGACGTCGTCGGGGTTGACTTCCGGCACAACCAGAGGCACAGCAGGGTCCATGCGCCACGCGGAAGAATTATCGACCACAACGCAGCCGGCGTTCCGTGCAAAAGGAGCGAATTGAGTGGAAGTGCCGCCGCCGGCGGAGAATAGGGCCAGGTCTACACCCCGGAAACTGTCGGCAGTGAGCTCCTTGCACGTGACCGGCTCACCGCAGAATTCCAGTTGCTTGCCCGCCGAGCGGGACGAAGCCAGGGCCACCAGCTCTTTGACGGGGAACTTTCGCTCGGCGAGGATGTTCCGCATGGCCACGCCCACAGCGCCCGTCGCTCCCACCACCGCGACAACATATTCCTTGCTCACCGCTCCTCCTTGCCCCGGGCTGCCGTCTGAATCGCCACTGATCGTCGCGACGCTTGCGGGGCGGCCCCGGTCCTGTCCTATCGTGGCGGAGATTCTAACATCTCGAACCGCGTTCTTCGGCGCACCGCAAGTCAGAGTTTCGCGAGGGCCTCTGCAACGCCGGCGGCGGTATATGGCTTCCGAAGGGCGGCGGCGAACCCGTGGGGCTCGTAACCCAGAACGGCGGAGTCGCTCGACACGATCGCTTTCACGGTCGGGTCTAACGCTCTTAGCTGAGCGGCGGTCTCGAGGCCGCTGGGCCCTGTGCGCATCATCAACTCTAGGATGACGAGGTCGAAGCGCTCCGCCGATTCGACGGCTGCGCGAAACTGTTCCACCGCCTCGAGGCCCGAGGCGCAAACCACGAACGGGCGCCCCAACCGGCGAAGGATACGACGAAGGTCGGTGCAACTCTTGCCGTCCGAGTCGACCACCAGGATCTTGTTCGGCGCGGACGCATCGGTGGCCGCCGGCGCCTCGGCAGCGGCCACCACTCGGCGAGGGAGGACGATCCTCATCACCATGCTGTGGTCGGTGACCGAGTCCACGCCCAGGCTGCCCCCGCGCTTGCTCACGATCGAATCCGCGAGCGCGAACACGCCCTCATTGTCTTCCTTGCCGGTCCGCTTGACGCTCCCGGCTATCTCGGCCAACAGTCCGGAGAAGTCCTGGGTGGCTTCTGCGAGGGAGTCCGCGCCGATGAAAGTGCCGGCCACCTCGAGATCTGCCCCGGCCGGTCCAGCCCCGGCTGCTCCATCTCGGGATCTCACGCGCCCCAGCAGGTCCGTGGCGTCCTGTGCCATGGCGATCACGCGGGATGCGTCTCCCACCACATCGCGGAATGGCGCCCCAAAGGCTCGGATGCCGATCAAATCGCCAGTTTTGGTGACTGCTCTGAGTTCGAGCCCTTCGGGGCCGCCGGACGATCTCACCGCTTTGTGGAGTCGCCTGTAGTCTTTCTCAAGACCCTCGGGGATGAAGAGCGGCGGGTGGTTCAGGACCTCGGACGCCCGCCAGCCGAAGAGTCGCTCGGCTGCCCGGTTCCACATCCTCACCTTGCCTTCGGAGTCCAGCGACCAGACTGCGAGCGGCGCCGCGGCGACGAAGGCCTCCAAGTCGGCGACCGCATCGCCCCTGGACTGCTCCGCTCGGATGCGAGCGACTGCATTGCCCACAAGCTTGGCCAGATTGCCGAGTGCATCTATCATGCTTGCCGGGATGCCGGGGTAGTCCGACGATCCGAGGACCAGCACGGCAAGGGCCCGCTCGTTGTGCAGGATGGGCACGGATACCGCCGCCTTCGGCGCACCCGGGATCTCAGCGAAGCGAGCGGCCAGGTCGGCAGCCGGGAGGACGACCTCCGCGAGCACCTGCGCGTCGTCCAAGGCACGGGCGTACTCGGGCGATAGACCCTTCTCTGCGACGAGGGTCGGCTGTCTGGTCGACGGGTCCACCAGGAAGACGCAACCGGAATCGACGCCCTCCAGCATCAGCGCCGCCTCGAGGGTACGCTGCAACGCTTTCCAGGTATCGCTGGCCGAGGCGAGTGACGCGCGCAGTTGGGTGTCTATCTGAGCGATCCTCTCGGAGCGCTTGCGCTCGGTGATGTCCTCGACGACCTCGATGAAGCCGGCGGGCTGGTCGCCCGGGCCTTGGACGGGGACAGCGCGCACCCGTGCCGCGAATCGGCTGCCGTCGTCACGGATGCCAATGGTCTCCGCCTCGTGCGATTGGCCGGTGGCCTGCGCCGGTATGCCAGGGCAGTGGGCGCAGGGTGCGTCGCGTTTCTCGAACTCCCGGTAGCATTTCTTGCCGAGGAGGTCGACCATGGCTTTTCCGTAGAGCCTCTCGTTGGCTCTATTGACCATCACGATGTCGAAATCGGCCGAGATCACGTTCATTCCCGGCTCGCTGTCGGCAGTGAGGGGCTCCAGGTAGCCTTCCTGATCCTGGTGGCCTGAGTCACCGGGTCTAGGTTGCAGACCGTTCACGCTTTATCCGCCCCCTTATCGCGGCGGGTTTCCCCGTAATGGCCGGCTCGCGGGCTCTTCTGAGTGGCGCCGCGGCGAAGACCGACTCGCGGCTACATTGTACTGGACTCCGCGGACGGCGCGTCGCGGGGAGTTTGTCAACGCCGACGCAGCTCGACGCCCGCGTTGCTACTCCTAGGGGGTGCTTTTCCCCCTACTCCGGACGGAACCGCCAGACGGCCAGTCCAAACAGCGCGACGACCCAGGCCCAGACTATGCCGATGGGTTTCAACACCTGAGCCACTCCCCATCCCTTGAGGATGATGCCGTGGAAGGAATCGATGACCCAGGAAGTGGGCAGGAAGTGGGCGAAGTGCGAGAACCCCGAGCTTGCCACGTCCAGAGGGAACCATGCCCCGCCCAGCGCGGCCAGAAGCATCGCACAGATGACCGTGGTAGCCACCACCGCTTGTTCCGACCGGAAGAGAGACGAGATCAACAAGCCAAGAGAGGCCGCGAAGCACGAGAGAGAGATCATCACGAGTATCAGCGCCAATGGGCTGCGGAAGTAGTCGACATGGAAGGCGTATTGGCCCAAGAGGATGAGCAGGACTTGCTGGAGGAGGGTAATGATGACCATCGCGAGGGTCTTGCCGCCCAGGATCGTGGGTCTGGACACTCCCACGCTGGCCAAGCGGCGCATCGAGCCCATGCGGCGCTCGGTGACCACGCCGACCGCGATAGTGAGAAGACTGAAAAGGATCCAGTTGACCAGTTCCCCGGGCGACGACTGCTTGAAGCCACCGGGGTGCTGTCCCGCGGCGGTGACGGAGTCGACGACGTCGACCGTCACCGCCGGAGTCGCCAGCGAGGCCTTGGCCAGTTGCCGCGCCGCATCGGTGAGTGTCGCATCCAGCGGCTTGCCGGTCTGGGCCGAGATCTGTTCGGCGGCGCTCTTCGCCGCCAACGTCTCAGCGGACAGAGACCCGATCGCGGTCTGTATGGCCTCCTCGGCGGACTGCGCTCCACCGGAAGTCTGAACTCGCACGACGGTGACGGAGACCTGTTTGCCTGCGTCCATCCCTGTACTGAACCCGGCGGGGATAAGCAGTCCGGCGGCCACCTTCTGATCCTGGACGGCCTTGTCCACGGTGCCCGCGACGTAGATCTGCACATCAAGGATGGGAGACTTCTGGAGCAGAGCCACGAGCTCCTCTGCCGCTGGGCCCCTGTCCGCGTCGACAAGGGCGAGAGGGAGGCTTTGGGCGCCACCATTACCGATCACGAGGCCCAGGACGACCGTGAAGATGACCGGAAGGACTATGGTGAAGAGGGCTGCCAGGCGGTCCCGCCGGGTCTCCAGAAGGTCTTTGGTGGTGATGTACCAGAGCCGCCTCATGCGTACCGCCTCCGGAAGAGCAGCGTGGCCAAGGCGAAGAACACCACTGTGAAGGCGAGCACCGCGGCCACCGGCAACAGGATGCCGTGCCAGGAGCCTCCGTATAGAGTGTTGTTCCACCCCTCGAGCAGCCATCCGTTAGGCGTGACGCGGCGGACTGTGGCGAAAGTCCCTCCCACATTGGTACTGCCGATGAAGTTGCCGCCGAGCAATCCCAGGAAGACGAAGATGGAGGCGCTGAACGCCCCCGCTTGACTCGGAGTCTTGGCGAGGGAGATGGCAAGGAGAGCAAGGGAGGCGGCGACCAAGGCTCCGCATAACGTGAGCGCGATCACCGGGCCCATGGCTCCCCAATGGGCTCCAAAGAAGAAGCGGCCGGCGAGCAAAAGCACAACGGACTGGACGAGCACGACCACGAACACGGAGATGTACTTCCCACCGAGGATGACTCCGCGGGAGGTGGGGGTGGTGAAGAGCCGGGCGAGCGTCCCTCGCCGGTGCTCGTCTAAGATGCTCCTGGCAGGTTGGGCCGCACCGAAGAACATGAAGAAGATCATCATGCCGATGAGCACCTGGCTGGCGACGTTGGGCCCGCTGTGGGCCGGCCCGGTGGCCGCCGACGGGGCGCGGTCGCTGGAAATGACGGGCGGTGAGCTTTGCGCAGCCTGGGTGTAGGTCTGGGCGGCCTTGGTAGCCAGACCGCTCACAGTCGCTGGGTCGGCGATGCCGTTCGACTGGGCCAGTTGGGCCGCGGTCACCGCGGCAGCTCTGGCTCCATTCAGATTCTGGACCACCGAGCGCACGACGTCGGCCACGATGCCCGGACCCACAGTGAGCGACGGGTCCTGATATACGGTGATCGCCGACGCAGAGCCGCCGCCGGCCCCGCTCGTGCCGGGGTTGCCGCCGCCCGGTGCCGCGAACAGTGCCTGGCTGAGACCGGCGGGAACCAAGACCGCCACGCCTGCCTTGGCCTGGTCGACATCAGCGCGGGCCGCTTCAGGTGAGGCGCCGGTCTGCAGAGCGATGAGGTTCTTGAGCCCGGGACTGGCAAGGGTGCTCCCGATGATCGCACCTACGCTCTCGCTCCCCGCGGATGCAGCCGTGTCCTGGTTCACCAGGACCGTCTTCACCTGCTGGATGGCGAAGCCGGTGCCGCCGCCGAAGGCGGCGCCCAGGGCGGTGGACAGCACCAGCGGCGCGGCGATCATCATGGCCAAGGCCGCGAAGTTGCGGTACGTGTGGCGGAAGTCCTTCCAGGCTATGCTGAGCGCTCTCACCACCGACGCTAGTCCCGCAGGGCGCGGCCGGTGAGGTGCAGGAAGACCATCTCCAGGTTCGGCTCTGCCAGGTTGATCTCCGTGATGCGCGCCCCGGCAGTCCGGGCGGTCTCGAAAAGGCGAGGCATCAGGCTGCCCGCGTCCATCGCCAGGACGCGAATGCCGCCGTCTTGGGGTTCCGACACGTCGGAGACCCCTTCCAACGTACGCCACTGCTCACTCAACTCTTTGGCCG
>JADGPI010000110.1 GCA_017882525.1 Thermoleophilia bacterium | reverse complement strand
CCGCGTCACTCGCCATTCGGGCGAGGCTCACCGCCCCTCCGTGCATCCGCCATTTCCAATGTCGCCCCGGGAGCGTGAACAACCTGAACCGGTGGGCAGAGTTGGCGGCCAAACCTCTCAGGAAGTAGCGATGCGAGCCGCCAAAGTAGGGCTCGACGGCCCAGACTTCCAGCGTGGGCGCACCACTCCCCTCGTGAATGCCGGGCAAATGGATCACGGGCCGGTTCCTCTCATAGCCTGGTCGCCATGCGGGTACATCAGCACCAGACCAAGTTCGCACTGGACTGCCGTGATTCTATATCCTAGTCAGCGGCAAGCCCAGCTCCGAAGGAAGGAGGAAGACTGACGCTCATCAAGCATTTTCGCCGGGTCGCCTCCCGGCCTGGACTGCCTCCCTATGTGCCCGGCCTCCCCCTGGTGGGAGCGCAACTCTCCGCCGCTGGGGGATTGACGAACGTCCCCGACCGCGTGGCAGCCACAGGAGCCGAGGCCGTGCAGATCTTCAACAGCAACCCTCGCATGTGGCGCAGCTACGCCTACTCCGAAGACGAGATCAGCGCGATGACATCGGCATTGTCGGATGCGGGCGTCCCCCTTTTCATGCACAGCATCTACTTGATCAACCTCTCGTCTCCGGACCCGACGTTGCGCACGCGTTCCGCCGAGGCTCTCTCTCAGGCTTTGGTACTGGGCGCCAAGACCCAGGCCGTCGGAGTGGTCACCCACATCGGCTCGCACAAGGGAGCCGGCTTTGAAGCAGCTGCGGAGTGGATAGTTGCCGGGGTTGGTGATGCACAGCGTCAGGCCGAGGAGACTCTCCAGGCCGCCGTCCCTCTACCCCGGCTACTCCTTGAGAACAGCCCCGGAAGTGGCAGTCTCGTTGGGGGCACGCTGGAGGAGCTAGCGCGCCTTATCGCGGTGCTCCCTGCCACCTGCGGGATATGCCTCGACACTGCTCACCTCTTCGCAGCCGGGATCCCCGCCCACACGGCCGAGGGTCTCGAAGAAATGGTCCTGCATCTCCAAGAGCTCGATCTTCTGAGCGCGTTGGGGCTCGTCCATCTAAACGACTCGAAGACTCCGTTCGCCTCTGGGCGCGACCGCCACGACAATCCCGGAGAGGGCCTGATCGGAAGCGATGGGCTGTCGCGGGTGGTGAGACACCCAGCGTTCCGGATGGTGCCCTTCATCCTCGAGGTGCCGGGCGCAGACGGCCACGGTCCCGACGCTCTCAATGTCAGGGGGGTCCAAGCAATGCGGGCGGCTTCTCTCTCCCGGCCAGCGCCGCCAGCTCGGCCCGCATCTCGTCAAGAAGTCTGAGCGTGACCGGTCCGGGCCGACCGCCCCGGACCGCGACCCCGCCGATAGCCACTACCGGTAGCATGTCCGTGGTGCTGGAGGCGGAGAAGAACTCGCAATCGCCGGCGGCAGTCTGACGGACCTCTTCCAAGGTGAAGGCTCGTTCCTCCACGGGGATGCCCAGCCGATGAGCGATCTCGAGCACGTGCAGTCGAGTGATGCCGCCCAGGATGTGCCGGTCCAACGGGTGGGTGCGAACTACGCCTCCAAGGACGGCGAACACATTCGATGACCCCCCCTCTCGGACTGTCCCATCCGGCGCCATGAACAGCGCTTCCCACGCTCCAGCCTCCTGGGCTTCCTGCTTGACCAGCACAGCTGCCAGAAGGTTCGTGGACTTGATGTCGCAGCGGCCCCAGCGCAGGTCTTCCACGGGGTGCAGAGTGATCCCCGTCGTGATGAAGCTGGGAAGGGGAAAGTCGCGGGGCCGAGTGTAGGCGAGGACGGTGGGATGTGGGGCCGCCGGAAATGGGAACTCACGAGGGGCGTCGCCACGGGTCACTTGAAGGTACACCGAGCCGTCGCCCAATCCCGCTCGTGCCACGAGGTCCGGGAGGATCCGGCCCATATCGTGGTCCTCGAGAGCATCGCCCAAGCGGATGGCGGCGAGACTCCGGTCCAACCGGGCCAGGTGATCATCCAGCCACACCAGGCGCCCGTTCATCACCTTGATGACCTCGTAGATGCCGTCTCCCAGTTGGAAGCCGCGGTCTTCCACGTGTACCCGGCCCTCGCGCAGCTCCAAGAACTCGCCGTTCAAGTACAGAAGTTCGCCGTTCATCTGTTACCCTCGCCTCATCTTTCCGCACCGCGCGGCGCGCCTTACAAGAAAGGGACCACCGAATTGCCCAGGACGACATATCGCGAAGCCACGCCGGCCGACGCTGCAGCCATTCGCGAGCTTCTCCATGAGATCATGGCCGACCACGGCGTACAGACGCCGGCTCCGGAGAAGCTCGCACGCGTGGTCGATGCGGCTATCGCCTCCGCCGATCATACCTTCCTCGTGGCGACGGCGGGTGACAGCCTCATAGGTATGTGCGCGTTGATCTTCTCGCTCAGCACCTGGTCTGCAGCCCCGGTCTGCGAGCTGCAGGATGTGATCGTGACCCACACCGCACGCCGGACCCAGGTAGGAAAAGGACTCCTGCACGCCGCGGAGCGGCTGGCCAAACAGCGAGGCTGCGAGCGCCTCTTTCTGCTGGCCGAGCCATGGAACCTAGCGGCCCGGGCCTTTTACCGCGACTTCGGCTTCAGCGAGAAGACGTGCTCGTACTTCGAGCGCGACCTAATGGTCCAGTGACCGCAGGAAGGACGGGACTTCAAGATCCTGCCCTTTCTTCTCGGCCGGCTTGGTCCCGGCCCCTGCTGCCGCGCCGCCCACGACGCTAGAGGACGGCCGTTCGGCCAAGCGGTCCATCGAGCGGTCCAAGGACCTGTCAGGTGCGTGCGTGCCTTCTACCAGCTCCGCAAGAGCCTCTTCACCGGTGGCGTCGAAACCCGCTGCCACCACAGTGACCCAGAGCGTATCCCCAAGCGCGGAATCCACCACGGCGCCAAAAATGATGTTGGCTTCTGGATCTGCAGCCGCGTTGACGATCTCGGCCACCTCGTTCACCTCAAAGAGCGACAGATCGTCCCCTCCGCTGATGTTGAGAAGGATCCCTCGGGCCCCGTCTATGGAGGTCTCGAGCAGGGACGAGTTCACGGCCATCTCCGCCGCTTTCTCGGCCCTCTGGTCTCCCCGCGCCTTGCCGATGCCCATGTGCGCGGTCCCTGCGCCCGTCATGATGGTGCGCACATCGGCCAGATCGAGGTTGATGAGCCCGGGCACCGTCACCAGGTCGCAGATCCCCTGGACGCCTTGCCGGAGAACATCGTCAGCCAGGCGTAGGGCGTCGATCATCGAAGTCCCCCGGTCGGCCACCGTCAGTAACTTGTCGTTGGGCACCACGATCACCGTATCGGCGCGTTGGCGTAGAGTGCGGATGCCTTCCAGAGCTTGCTGCGCGCGGCGCTTACCTTCGAACGCGAAGGGACGCGAGACCACACCGATGGTGAGCGCGCCCAGCGACTTGGCGATCTCGGCCACCACTGGGGCGGCCCCAGTGCCGGTGCCGCCTCCCTCGCCGGCGGTGATGAACACCATGTCGCTGCCTTTCAACATGGATTTCAATTCGTCGTAAGCCGCGATGGCGGCATCCCTGCCTACTTTGGGGTCGGCGCCACCGCCCAGGCCCTTCGTAAGCTCCCGGCCGATACGTATCTTGTGGTCGGCCTCGCACATCTGCAGGGCCTGCACATCGGTGTTGATGGCGATGAACTCGACCCCCTCGAGCCCGGCCTCCAACATGCGGTTGACCGCGTTGGTGCCGGCGCCGCCCACTCCGACCACCCGGATCACCGCGGGAAAACTGCGCGACGGTTGAATGAGGCTCCGTCTTATCGAGTCGGACGGGCCGGCCGCGGCCCGCGACGATGCGGCTTCCCGGTCGCGAGCGGGCTGTGAAGCGCCAGGGGCGGGTGGTTCGGCATGGGTGCCGGCGTGTTGCGGGACCTGCTCCCCGGACTCTTCCTGGGGCGCCGCTTGACTCTCCTCAGGTGGTTTGTTCACCTCTGTCACCCTGAAAAGCGAGCTCAAGCCGCTGTCCTTCATGCTAGATCTTTTTTCCATTGAGCACCTCTCTCGCCAAGTCGCGGTAGGCCTTGGCCGCCGCACTGTCGGGCGCGTACTTGAGCACCGACTCTCCCTTGACCGGCGCCTCAGCGAACCTGATCGTCTTCCGAATAGTGCTCTGGAACACGAGATCGCCGAAACTGGTCCTCAATACCTCAACTGCTTCTCGACCATGCACTGTACGAGAATCGTACATAGTCGGCAGGATTCCAGCAATGTGCACTTCGGGATTGAGGTTCTCCCGAACTAATTCCAGCGTCCGTTCGAGCTGAGCTAGCCCGCGCAACGACAGATACTCGCACTGTACCGGCACGATCACCGCGTCCGCTGCAGTGAGCGCGTTCACCGTCAGCAAACCAAGCGACGGCGGAGTGTCGATGAGTATGTAATCGTAGAGATCGCGCACCTCGAGAAGAGCCTTGCTCAGCGCCCTCTCCCTGCCGATGAGCGAGCTCAGCGCTATCTCCGCGGCCGCCAGGTCGATGCTCGAGCAGGCGACGTCCAGCTCTTGGTGGTAGAGGGCTTGCTGGATCCTCACCCCGTTCACAAGCACCTCGAACATGCTGGGCCGGATCTTGTCAGGGTTCAACCCCAGGCTCATGGTGAGATTCCCCTGAGGATCCATGTCCACGACCAGCACCCGAAGGCCCAGTTCCTGGAAGGCCACGCCCAAGTTGATGGTCGTCGTGGTTTTCGCCACGCCGCCTTTTTGATTTGCGAAGGCCAGCACTTTGGCCAAGCGTCGTCCCCCCGATGAGTCACAGCCTAGGTGGATACGGCGATAGAAGATACAGTGGATAACCTGTTCGCAGAAAACGGCCGAAATCCTCTGCTCGCGGCACAAAACGCGCGAAGGGACCTCCGCTCGCGGCGAACCGCGGACACCTTGCCGGCCTACGGCTTAGCGGTCTCCAGTTCCGACTTCAGAAAGTCGGGCACCACGGTAACAGGTGGCGCCGATGACTCCGAAAAATCCCTGAGTTCGCGCATAAAGTCGCGATTCTCCCGTACGTGCTCCCAGGCCCGGCTGATGAGGTAACCCTGCAGCTGGTGCTTCCGATAGATCGGGAACTTCGATTTGATGGCCAGCATGCGTCTGGCCCGGTAGAAACGCTTGTGCGCTTTGAGAACGGCATCCTGAAGCTCGAAGGGAGTCATGTTCTTCGGCCAGAAGACAACGTGGTGGCCGTCGTAGAGACTCCAGTTCCGCGTGAAAATGCGCCCCTCGGCCTCCAGTTGAGCCGTCTGCCGGGTGCCGGGGAGAGGAGTCAGGGCCAGAAACTGCGCACTGTTCAGGCCGTGCTTTGTGGCGAAATCCGCGGTCATGTCAAGGGATTCCCGAGTGTCCGAATCTGCCCCGAAAACGAACATCCCGTGCGTTCTGATCCCCGTGTCGGCCAGCGCCGCTATGCCGCCAGCCATGTCGTCCACGCTGGACTCCTTGTGGTACTCCTTGAGCGTGGCCGGATTGATCGATTCCAGGCCGAGATACGCGATGCTGAAGCCCGCTTCCCCCATGAGCTTGAGCAGATCGCGATCCACCTTGCCGTCCTTGTACACCGAATCGGCTCGGATCTGAGCGAAGAAGGGGACGTTAAGCTCCTGGCGGACCATCTCCTTGAGGAGCTCTATACCCCGTTTCTTGCTGATGAAGAAGTTGTCGTCGTAAAAGAAGATCTTCTTCGGCTGCGCGTTCTTGAGGGCCTTCACGACCTCCACCGGCTCGACTGTGCGCACCCGGCGCCCGAACATGTTGACCACCGAGCAAAACTCACATCCGTAGGGGCAGCCCCGAGAAGCCAGGATCGGGAACGGGCTCACGCTTTCCCCGCCCTTGACCAGGCTCATGTCCGGCCACGGCAGGTCGGTGAGCGATGTGAGGAGCGGACGCGTCTCGTTGTGGACGACGTCTCCGTCGCTGTTGCGGTACGACAGCCCCAGGATGCTCTCTAGCGAACCCTTGCCCAATAGGTAGTCGACGAGCTCCATGAGTGTTTGTTCGCCTTCGTTCCGGACAACGTAGTCGCAAAAATCGAGCGCCTCGTCGGCCAGGAAGGTCACGTGAGGCCCACCCATCACGGTGGGGACGCCCGCTTCCCGCGCGCGCTGGGCGTATCGGTAGGCCCGGATGGCAGTGGAAGTGGTACTAGAGATCCCGACTAGATCCGACGCGACAACATCGGCCCAGTCGACCTCGCTCACGACCTCAGCGTAGATCCGCACCTCGTGTCCGGCCTCTTTCAAAAGGGCGCCGAGAAGAGGTAAACCGAGTCTAAACTGCTTGACAAAACTGTAGACATGAAAGCCCGGTGCGGCTGGCTCGATCAACGTAACGCGCAACAAAACCTCACAATTGTCTTGGTTGGCGACGGAAGCGTCGCGTGGATATGGTAGCACAAGGCCCCTCGAGCCCGGCTAGGCAGAAAGGGCGCCGGAAGACGCTAGTCTGGTCTGCGGCCCGTCGCGTGCCCCGTCTGAGGACCGACGGGCAGTGTGACGCGGAAGACGGTCGCAGGCCCCTCGCCAACCAGTTCGATCCGGCCACCGAGTACCTCGCACATCTCGCGCACTAGAGTGAGCCCGAGGCCGAAACCCTCCGTGTGCCGTGCTTCTCGACCTCTGAAGAATCGCTCGAATATGCGCGCTCGCTCGTCGGCGGCCAACTGCGGACCCCCATTCATCACGTCGAGAACTAGGTCTTGGCCCACAACCGCCAACCGGGCCTCGATACGGTCCTCCGCCCCGTATTGCACGGCATTGCGAAGGAGATTGCCCGTGATCTGCCGCACCATGTCGCGATCGGTAAGCGCATGAGGATCGCCGGAAACCACGACCTCGATGCGGGCGGGCTCGACCAACCCAGCCTGGACCAGACGATCCGCTTCCTCGCGCACTATCGTCCCGACGTCGGTCGTACTGAGGCTGGGGTGGAATTCGCCCGAATCGTATCGAGAGAGAGTCAAGAGCGCATCCACCAGTCTCTGCAGTCGCGCCGATTCCCGGTAGATGGCGGCCGCGGATCGCCGCTGTTGGTCTTGGGTAGCGGCGGTGCCGTCCAGAAGGGCTTGAGAGAACCCCTGGATCGAGGTCAACGGGGTCCGCAGTTCATGCGCCGCCGAGGCTACGAAGCCACGCAGGGAGTCCTCGCTTCTCTGCACTTCCAGCCGCATCGTCTCGAGGCTCACGGCCAATTCTTGGACTTCTCCCGGGTACGAACCAGTGACCGGTCGATCGTAGACACCTCCAGCCATGCGGTGCGCCGCGAGGGAGAGCCGCCGCAACGGACGGGATAGCCACGAACCCAGGCCGAGGCCCACAACGATGGCGACTGCGACCGCGATGGCCCCGGAGAGAAACAACACCCGCAGCAATCCCTGCCGCGCAGCGAAGGCATCGGATACCGCGAGCGTGATGACTACCAGCCCATGAGGACTGGACGACAGTTGGAAAGGAGCAACAGCCACGAGCACGCGGTTGCGGGGCGCGGTCGCGCCGATCACCGGCCTTACGACGGCCACTCCGGGAGCGGTGCCACCGATCGTTTCCGCAGAGAGCTTGAGCCGTGCGACCGTCCCCAGACGAGCAGGGATGCTCCCGGCCTTGCCGGCTACCGTAGCCCCCTCATAGACGATTATCCCCGCGTTTGCCGGAAGGGCCTTCAACTCGTTCTTCAACAGGGCGTTGAGGACTTTCGTCCCCCTTGCTTCGACCCCGACGCCTCCAAGACTGTCCAGTTGCTGTGCCACCAGCACCGTCTGATCGAGGATCTCGGTTTTCTGCCGGTCGACGACGTAACCACCCACGAAAAAGTAGAAGACGACCCCGACTACGATCAGAGTGAAGACGCAGGCTCCCACCAGGGCCAGCGCAAGACGCCAGCGGATGGAGCTCTTCGGCTTATCGAGGTTGGCTGGGAAGTCGAGGCCGCTGTTCATCGGGCGTCCGGATCTACGCGATAGCCGAGACCCCACACCGTCTGGATGATCCGTCCCCACGCGCCAAGCTTCCTGCGAAGTTGACCGACGTGGACGTCCACGGTCCGAGCATCACCGTAGAAAGAGTATCCCCACACTTCCTCCAGCAGCCGCTCACGAGAGAGCGCAAGGCCCCGGTTGACCAGCAGGTAGCGGAGCAAGTCGAACTCTTTGGGCGTGAGCTCCACCGCCGCGCCCTCGACCCGGACCTTGCGCTCGTCGGGAAGCAGCTCCACTTCGCCCAGCACCTGCGCAGACCCCTCGGCCGCGGGTGCGGCGCGCCTAAGGACCGCCCGGGCCCGGGCGACCAACTCGCCGGGGCTGAAAGGCTTCGTCATGTAGTCGTCGGCCCCTAGTTCCAGCCCAAGGATCTTATCCTGCTCCGCGTCCTTTGCAGTGAGGATTATCAAGGGGACCGGGGAAAAGCCGCGGATCGCTTTGAGAACGTCGAACCCGGATTGATCCGGCAGCATGAGATCGAGGATCACCAGTGTCGGCCTACGTGTCTTGACCAACTCGACCCCCGAGCCGCCTTGGCCTGCTGCGGCCACGGAATAGCCTTCCCGGGATAGGTAGAGCTGGAGGAGTTCGGAGATGGAGGGATCGTCCTCGATAACAACGATGACCTCGCTCGGATTCTCGCGCACCGGCATCGCGTCAAGCTTCCTCTCGCGCCCGGGATCGGGCCAGCTGGATGGCGAACTTCGACCTATCAGTTTGCGTATCCCGAGGGTATCCCTTCCTCGAGAGCGCTGCCAAACCGAGTGTTGCAGCGTGGGCCCGCACAAAATGCCTGGAGATAAGACCGGCTGGGGCGCCGCTCCGTGCGGAGCGGCGCCCCACTTGCCAGTGACTGCAGCGTCTACTGCGCGGTTGTCGTCACAGTAGTGGTCGAAGTGGAGGACGGTGTCCTGCTTCCACCGGCCGGTTGATACTTGCCGACGAGCGCACGGATGTCTTTCAAAGTCTGCCCCAGGTCCTGGCGAGCCTGCTTGAGAACCGCCTGCTGGTCCTTGGCCTTGGCGGTCAACTGGTCCAGGGTCGCCTGATCCGCCGGCGTCATCTTCGCACGCGCTGCCTTCACGAGAGCCTGGTCGCGCGCACGGATCTTCTCGATCCGCTGCTTGATCCGCTCGCGTAGCGAAGTGCTCTGACCCGCCACTGTCGTCGTAGCGGTGGAGCCGGTGACTGTCGTCACGGTCGCGTTCGCGGCAGTGGGAGTGCCGGAGCCGCCGGTGGTCGCCCACGCCACGGTCCCCAGCACAAGCACCAGAACGATCGCCGACGCCACTATCAACCACTTGTGCTTCCAAAGTCTCTTCATCGTTCAACCTCCTCGGTCGACCTTCGGGCCGATTCACTCCCGGGAGTATCGTGCTCAAGTGTGAGGAAAGTGTGAAGCAAGACTCAGGATTCCGCTAAGAATGGGTACCCTCCTGCGTTAAGATGGTGGGAATTCCACGCTGTCTCACGGAACGCCCGATCTTGACAGGAAAGAACATGGTCTACACCTGCCACAGTAACGAAGACCGGCTGCGCCTGCTGGATGCTATAGGGCTGGGTGACATAGAGGAGTTGTTCTCCGCCGTCCCTGCCTCGCTGCGCCGCGCCCCCCTGGAGCTGGCGGCACCGTTGTGCGAGGCGGACGTTCGCCGGCGCCTCGAGTCGCTGGCCGCGAGGAACCTGCCCACTCATCCCGCTTCCTTCCTGGGTGCCGGTTGCTACCGCCACTTCATTCCGGCGGCCGTCAGGGCCATAACATCCCGAAGCGAGTTCGCCACCGCCTACACGCCGTACCAGGCGGAAGTCAGCCAGGGCACGCTCCAACACATCTTCGAGTTCCAAACGGCAGTGTGCGAACTCACCGGCCTCGATGTGGCCAATGCCTCACTCTACGATGGCCCCTCCGCACTGGCGGAGGCGGCCTTCATGGCGCTGAGAGCCACCAAGAGAGACACGATCGTGGTCTCTGAGGGCGTTCACCCCGAAGCGATGGAAGTCCTCGGCACTTACGCTGCAGGGCCGGGGCTACCGCTGCACAGACTACCCGTCGACGCGCTCACCGGCCGCACTGTGATCGGAGGGCTCGGCGCTCGGCCGCAACGCAGCGGCGCGCCGGTTGCCGAAAGTCTAGGAGCCGACGCCGGCGTGATCGTGGTGCAGCAGCCGAACTTCCTGGGAGTGATCGAAGATCTGAGCGCGCTCGTTTCGGCCGCCCACGCCGGCGAGGCGCTGCTTGTGGTCATGCACAACCCGATGACCCTCGGAGTGCTGCCCGCCCCTGGGAGCCTCGGGGCCGACATCGTGGTGGGCGACGTGCAGGTGTTCGGCAACGCCATGTCCTTCGGCGGGCCCAGCGCTGGCTTCCTCTCCTGTCGGGAGACGCATCTGCGGCAGATCCCCGGACGCCTGGTGGGCCAGACCGTCGACGCCGACGGCCGCGTCTGTTACACGCTGACGCTGCAAGCTCGAGAGCAGCACATCCGGCGCGCCAAGGCGACCTCGAACATCTGCTCCAACCAGGCTTTGAACGCTTTGGCTGCCACCGTGTATTTGTCGCTGCTCGGGCCGGTTGGGCTGAAGGAGCTTGGTGAACTGTGCGCCCTTCGGGCGCATCATCTTCACTCACGGCTGTGCT
>JADGPI010000013.1 GCA_017882525.1 Thermoleophilia bacterium | reverse complement strand
TCGGCAGCGAACTCAGGGGACCGTTCGGACCCCATCCGAGCGACCGTCGTGCCCGCAAAGACAAGCGCGAAGCCCACGAGGGCGCGCACGGTCAGATGGTCATAGCCGACCACGATCGAAGCGATCAGAGAGAAGACCGCCTCCAGGCTCATGAGAAGACCGGCCAAGGTGGCCGGAGTGTAGCGCTGTCCGACGGCCATAAGGAGGTAACAGACCAGTCCACCCATGATCCCAGTCCACAGGACCGCCCCGGTGGCACCCCAACCCGGAAATGCTGGAGCGCCCTCGAAGATGAACGAGGTCCCGAGGCCAAGGACCGCACACACCACGAGTTGCAGCTGCACCAGCGCCACCGCGCTGACCCGCCGCGACGCGTATCCCACCCCGATGATGTGCAAAGCCCAGAAGATGGTGGCCAAGAGGGTGAGGACCTCACCCCACCCGAAACCGAATCGCCCATAGAGCGACAGCACCGCCAGCCCCCCAACCACCACGACGACTCCGACGCCCACGATCGGCGAGGGCCATTTGCCGGTGGCCAAGCCCAGCATCAGAGGGACGATGATGACGTAAAGACTCGTGAGGAAACCTGACAGCCCGGGCGTGGTCAGTCGTAGGCCCGTGGTTTGGAGTGCGAACCCTCCGAAAAGGAGCAGCCCGATCCCGCAGCCAAGAAGCCATCCACGACGATCGAGACTCTTAAGCCGGCCCACGCTGAATGGAGCAAGCAGCACGGCCCCCACGAGGAAGCGAAGACCAAGGTAATAGAACGCCGGCATGTGACCCATGGCGAACTTCACGAGAACGAAGTTCACACCCCAGATCATCCCGGCGAGCGCGAGCCCCGTTTCCGCCAGAAGCTGGACCCGGCGGGTAGCGCCCACCCCAGCTTCGGGCGGCCGGCCGCTCTGGTCGGCACCGGAAGGGCCGCCGGCTTTGGAAAACCTGGCTATCAGAGGGCGCATAAGACCATCGGAAGACTCGAGTCGTGAGGAAGGGAAAGCCCGAGACGAAAAGCGGTCCTCGAGGAGAGCAGCCACGATCCGAGGGGCGGGTGCTGATGCTAAACCCTGGCCGCGGTGCTGTCAAAGAACCCCAGAAAAAGCATAGCCGACTCCGTTGGGGGAGGAGTCGGCTATACCGCGGGAAAAGCTGCTCAGCTCCGCCACGGTCTGGGAGGGGGGGTTCCCGTGACCGCTTGCGTTCAGTGCTCAGCCGACAAGTAGTCTACCCCTGCGCTGTGCGATAAGTCCAATATATTGTCTGTATATGTGTTATAAAATGTTTGTATGGCAAGAGGCACTGGGAAAACGGCATCGTTCTTGCCACGATTGACAGGACTTTCGAGGAAACCTTGAGATGGAGCTCGGCCAACTAAAGCACTTCGTGACGATCGCCGACACTCGCAGCTTCACAAAAGCAGCCGAGTTGCTGCATCTTTCGCAGCCGGCATTAAGCTACCAGATCCGACGGCTCGAGACCGAGCTTGGTACACGGCTCTTCGACCGGGGCCCCCGTAGGGTCACTTGTACCGCGGACGGCGAGCTATTCCTGCCCTTGGCCCAGGCCGTGCTGTTCCGCGCCGACGAGGCGGTCCGCGTCCTGCGCGAACACCTGGGTGTGGAAGCAGGAGAGGTCCGGTTAGGAGCAAACGACTCCGTGAGCACCTACCTCCTCCCCGGGATCCTTGCTTCTTTTCGTCGCAACTTCCCTCGGGTGCGCGTCCAGCTTTACGAGGGCGGCGACCTCCAGCTGGAGCATCGTGTGCTCGATGGCACCATCGACTTCGCCATCGTGACCGCCCCGGGAAGTCCGTCCACTCTCGAGATAACGCCCCTCTTCCCTGAGGAGTTGCTGCTTATACTCGCGCCCAGCCACCGCTACGCCACACGCTCGACGATCGCCTTGCGCGAACTCGCGTACGAGCAGTTCGTCTTCCCCACGCATGCCTATAACGTGGTCTCGCAGCTGGTGGAGGCCTGTCGCCTTGTCGGTTTCGAGCCCAAGGTCTCCTATCAGACCGGCTCTCTCGAGTCAGTCAAGGGATTCGTGCGGCAGGGACTTGGGGTGGCCGTCCTGCCCCGCATGGCGGTTACCGGCCCGGGAAGCGTGGAGGCGCTGGTAACCCTTCACCTCCAGGAGCACCTCACCCGCAGCCTGAACCTCATACGCGGCAAAGACCGCTCAATGCCCGCGGCAGCTCAGGCCCTGATGATCCACGTTCGTGAGACGCTCATGAACGGAGCCACCGAAGCGTCACCCGCTGCGGGAGGCGCCGCGTAGCTACAACAAGGCCGTGCCCGGCGGAATACGCCGGGCACGGCCAATCGAATCGAGTCTGCGAAGGTTACCCGGCTACTCGAGCTTCCCGCTCTTGCCCAACCAAGGCATCATGGCCCGGAGCTGACGGCCGACGATCTCGATCTCGTGCTCGGATTCCTCGCGTTTGATCGCGTTGTAGACCGGACGACCGGCCATATTCTCGAGGATCCACTCCCGGGCGAACTCGCCGGACTGGATCTCCTCGAGGATCAACTCCATCTCTTCCCGCGCTTCCTCCCCGATGACCCGCTTGCCGCGGGTCATGTCGCCGTATTCGGCGGTGTCCGAGATGGAATAGCGCATGCCGCTGATGCCGTGTTCGTGGATGAGGTCCACGATCAGTTTCAGTTCGTGCAGGCACTCGAAGTAAGCAATCTCGGGTTGGTAACCGGCGTCAACCAGCGTCTCGAACCCAGCCCGAACCAACTCGCTGACGCCGCCGCAAAGGACGGCCTGCTCGCCAAACAAGTCGGTCTCGGTCTCTTCTTTGAAGGTAGTCTCGAAAACACCGGCGCGGGTGGCCCCGATGCCCTTGGCGTAGGCCAAAGCCTTTTCCCGAGCCTTACCGGTGGCGTCTTGATACACCGCCAAGAGCGAGGGAACGCCGCCGCCTTCGGTGTATATGCGGCGCACCAGATGACCAGGGCCTTTGGGGGCGATCATGGTAACGTCCACGTTGGCCGGCGGGACGATCTGGTTGAAATGGATGTTGAAACCATGGGCGAACATGAGCATGTCGCCCTCTTTGAGGTTGTCGCGGATGGCGCTCTCATACACGACCTTCTGCGTTTGGTCGGGCACTACCATCATGATGATGTCCGCCATAGCGGCGGCCGCGTCCGCGGTCATCACTTTGAAACCTGCGGCAGCCGCGCGGTCCCATGCGGGAGTCCCGGGGGCCTCGGCCACCACTACCTCGACCCCGCTGTCCCTCAAGTTCTGAGAGTGCGCGTGTCCCTGGCTGCCGAAGCCAATGACGGCCACTGTCTTCCCATTAAGAAGACCAAGATCGGCGTCTTTCTCGTATAGCATCTGTGCCACCTACCTCCTGAGCTTTTCGTCGTGCGCCAACACCACGGTTCCGTGCCCTGACCTCACCGAAAACCGGCAGCCGAGCAACAGCCCGGACCTGACTTTGCCACATGGCAGGGTAGCACAACCTTCCCTCCCAACGCCGCGGCCCCGCTAAGTCGGCCGCTTTCCCCGCCCCATGGCTATCCGGCCGGTCCGCATCAGCTCCACGACCCCGAACGGATGCAGCAGCTCCATGAAAGCGCCCACCTTCTCGCGGGTGCCCGTCATCTCGATGAGGAGTACATCACTGCTCACGTCCACGATCTTGGCTCGGAATATCTCCACGATCTGCATGATCTCCGAACGCGACTGGGCATCGGCCAGAACCTTGATGAGCAGCATCTCACGCTCGACACTGCCGGTTGGGTCCAAGTCGGTGATCTTGATCACGTTGATGAGCTTGTGCAGCTGCTTCGTCACCTGTTCAACGGGTTGGTCCTGCTCGTCGACGGTGATCGTCATCCGGGAGACAGCCGGATTCTCGGTCTCGGCGACGACCAGGCTGTCGATGTTGAAGCCTCGACGCGCGAAGAGGGCGGCCACCCGGGTGAGGACCCCAGGCTTGTTCTCGACAAGGACCGACAGCGTGTGCTTCATAGATCGCCCTCCAGCAGGTCTTCGATAGTGCCTCCAGCAGGGATCATGGGGTAGACGTTCGCATCCGGCTTCACCTGGAAGTCGATGACGGCAGGTTGGTCTGTCGCCAACGCCACTCTTAGCACTTCTTCCACCTCGTCCGTCCGGGTCGCCCGGAAACCCTGGGCCCCGTACGCCTCGGCCACCTTGACGAAATCAGGCTGATGCTCGAAGCAGCTCTCGCTATACCGGCCTTCCCAAAACAGTTGCTGCCATTGCCGGACCATGCCTAGGCAGCGGTTGTTGAGGATGCACACCTTCACGGGCAGTCGATACTGCACCGCGGTCGACAGCTCCTGGATAGTCATCTGGAACGACCCGTCGCCCGCGATGTCGATGACCGTGGCGTCCGGCCGGGCCACCTGCGCGCCGATGGCGGCAGGAAAACCGAACCCCATGGTGCCCAGTCCCCCCGAGGTGATGAACTGCCGGGGGCGAAGGGCCAGGTAGTGCTGGGCGGCCCACATCTGGTTCTGGCCGACTTCAGTGGCGATCACGGCCTGTCCCCGAGTGACCTCCCAAATCTTGCGAACCACGTATTCCGGCATGATCTCGCCGCCCTCCGAGGTCGGGACGACCAGGGGGTGCTTGCGCTTCCACTCCTCCACCTGCACCATCCACGGCAAGTGCCGTTCGGGCGACAGCTCATGCTTCTTGAGCTCCGGAACGAGTGCGTCCAAGACGCGCTTGGCGTCGCCGACGATGGGGATGATGGGCGCCACATTCTTGGAGATCTCCGCGGGATCGACGTCCACGTGGATGAATCTTGCCCGGGGAGCGAACGCAGCCAGGTTACCGGTGACCCGGTCGTCGAAACGGACGCCGATAGCGAGGACGATATCTGCGTGGCTCATCGCGTAGTTGGCATACTGGGTGCCGTGCATCCCGAGCATCCCCATGGACAGCTCGTGATCCTCGGGAAAGCAGCCCTTGCCGGTAAGCGTGGTGGCCACCGGGATATGGCCGTAGAGTGCAAGCTCTCGCAGTTCCTCCGATGCGTTCGCGGAGATGATGCCGCCCCCGGCGTAGATGAGGGGACGCTCGGCTTCCGCGATCACCCGCGCCGCTTCCTTCACCTGCTTGGGATGACCCTTTATTGTCGGCCTGTAACCGGGGAGGTCCAGCTTGACAGCCGCTTGTGGATCATAGTCCATGTCCTCCATGGTCACGTCCACCGGGATATCGATCAGCACGGGGCCGGGCCGGCCGGTTGCCGCGATGTGGAAGGCTTCGTGGATGATCCGAGGCAGATCCTCAGGCGAAGTGACCAGGTAGCTGTGTTTCACGACAGGCAAGGTGATGCCCGTGATGTCGGCTTCCTGAAACGAGTCCAACCCGATGGCCGCTCGTTTGACCTGGCCAGTGATGGCGACCATAGGCACGCTGTCCATGTATGCGTTCGCTATGGGCGTCACCAGGTTGGTCGCGCCGGGCCCGGAGGTGGCGAAACAGACGCCGACCTTGCCTGAGGCCCGCGCGTACCCGTCCGCGGCGTGCCCGGCCCCTTGCTCGTGCCTGGCAAGGATGTGTTTGATGTCAAAATCGTACAGGGCGTCGTAAAGGGGCATGATCTGGCCCCCAGGGTAACCGAATATGACTTCGACCCCCTCGCGCTTCAGCGCTTCGAGGATCACTCTGGATGCTTTCATGATGTGCTCCGCTCTGGCTTTCAGGTGCGCTCGCCGATGGCCGGACTGGGGCGCCGGGAAGTTCGAGGGCAGCAGCCGGGTAGAAGCTTCGCGCTTCACCCCGAGGGAAGGTCAGGAGACCCCGTTTCCTCCCCCAAGTACCGCTCCTACTTCGGCGCCGGAGACAAAGGCTACGTAGCGGCGCAGCACGCCCGAGTACTTCCGAGCCGGGCGCTGCCACGCCGTTCTCCTCCGTCCTAACTCTTCTTCGCTGACCTCCAGGGATATCTTGCGCCCCGGGATGTCGATGCTGATGAGGTCGCCATCTTGGACCAGAGCTATCGGACCCCCCTCGAGTCCCTCCGGCGCCACGTGACCGATACTGGCTCCGCGGCTGGCTCCGCTGAACCGTCCATCGGTGACGAGGGCCACGCTGTCGTCAAGACCGGCTCCAGCCAGTGCGGACGTGGGAGTGAGCATCTCGGGCATGCCCGGCCCGCCCTTCGGCCCCACATATCGCATGACGACCACGCAGCCGGGCTCGATCTTGCCCGCCTCTATCGCGGACATGAGCGATCCTTCGTCTTCGAACACTCGGGCCGGGCCCTGGTGAGTAAGCATTTGGGGAAGCACCGCGGATTCCTTCACCACCGCGCCCCTGGGCGCAAGATTGCCGAAGAGGACAGCGAGACCCCCGGTGAGCCGATGCGGCCGGTCGAGCGGCCGGATCACATCCGAATCGCGCACCTCGGCGGTCGCGAACTGCTCGCCCAGAGTGATGCCCAAGGCCGTTGGCACCGAGCCGTCGACCAGATCTGCCTCAGCAAGCCGCTTGAGAACGGCCATGACCCCACCCGCCCTGTGGAGGTCCTCCATGTGGTAGCTGCCCGTAGGCGCCAACTTGACCAGATGGGGAACGGACTCCGCCACCTCGTTGAAGATGTCGATCCCAAGCTCTGTCTCGGCTTCGACCGCGATGGCCAGAAGGTGCAGCACGGTGTTGGTAGAGCAACCGAGGGCGGCATCGATCGCCACGGCGTTGCGAAGACTCGCCGGAGTGAGAAAGCTCCTAGCAGTCCGGCCTTCGCGCACCGCCGCGACCGCTGCCGCCCCGGTACGCCGGGCAAGGGCCAATCGCGACGAGTACGGTGCGGGGATGGTGGCATCGCCAGGAAGACCGAATCCCAAGACCTCCGTTATGCAACTCATGGAGTTCGCCGTGAAGAGACCGGCGCAGGAACCGCAGGTGGGGCAGGCACACTCTTCGAGTTCCGTGAGCTCGTCGGCGGACATGGTGCCCTTGTAGTAGCGACCGACCGCTTCGAACACCGAACCCAGATCGACCCTCTTGCCCTGGAAATCGCCGGCCAGCATCGGACCGCCGGAAACAACGACGGCCGGGATATCGAGCCGGGCCGCGGCCATGATCATACCCGGCACCACTTTGTCGCAGTTGGGGATGAGGACCAAGCCGTCGAGACCGTGAGCTTTGACCATGATCTCCACCGAATCGGCGATGACTTCGCGAGAGACCAGCGAATAATGCATACCTTCATGGTTCATCGCGATGCCGTCGCACACGCCGATGACGTTGAACTCGAGAGGGATGCCGCCGGCCTGGTAAACCCCGTATTTGGCCTGCTGCGCCAGAGTGTTCAGGTGCATGTGACCCGGTATCAACTCGTTGAAGGAGTTGGCTATGCCGATGAGTGGACGCCCGGCATCCTCGCGGCCCACGCCGAGGGCGCGAAGCAGCGAGCGGTGCGGGGCACGGGTAGGTCCGGCGAAGATGCTATTACTGGTGCTTTCCAAGACAGGCTCCTTCAGGCTTCTGGCGACAGGTGCCTAGTTTACTAGACGGAAAGCCTCATGCAAGGCATGTATCAAATATGGCCGTTGTGCATAGCTCATGGTACGCTCGCTTGGACGGACGTCTGCTCGGTCGAAAGGTCTCCTGCCACTCGGTCGGGCATCGATATCTGCTGGCCTACGCGTCGTCCATCGGCCGGGCCCTGGATGCCTTCCTGGGTGGCGGTCGACACATTCAGGCAAAGACCGCGGACCATGTCGTCGCGGGTGAAATCGAGGTGGAGGAGCCATGACGAACGCTGAACTCAGCAAGTTGAGAGCGGAAGTCGTTCCGCGCGGTGTGCCCAGCACTGCGCCTGTTTTCATCTCCAAAGCCCGGAACGCCGTCATTACCGACGTCGAGGGAAGGGACTATATCGACTTCGCGGCCGGCATCGGGGTGATGAACGTCGGCCACTGCCATCCCAGGGTCGTCGCCGTTGCCAAACAACAGGCGGAGCTCTATTCGCACACCTGCTTCGGGCTCTTCGGCTACGAGTCATACCTCAGACTCGGAGAGAGGCTCAATCGGCACGCACCCGGCAGCACCCCGAAACGGACCTTCTTCATGAACTCAGGTGCAGAGGCTGTCGAGAACGCTGTCAAGATCGCGCGCTACGCAACGGGACGCAAGTCGATCATAGCTTTCGAAGACGCGTTCCACGGGCGCACGTTCATGACCCTCAGCCTCACATCGCAAGTGTCCCCCTACAAGGTCGGCTTCGGGCCCTTCGCTCCGGAGGTCTATCGGATCCCCTATGCATATTGCTACCGGTGCCCGCTGGCGCTCCAGTATCCGTCCTGCGGCGTCGCATGCGCGGAGTTGCTCAACAACGCGTTCGCCAAGCTTGTGAGCCCGGACGACGTGGCCGCGGTGCTCATCGAGCCGGTGCAGGGTGAGGGTGGCTTCATCGTCCCGCCACCGGAATATGTGGGCAAGATCAAGAAGATCTGCGACGAACACGGCATCCTCCTCATCGCCGACGAGATACAGACAGGCATAGGGCGCACGGGCAAGTGGTTCGCCATGGAGCACTGGGGGGTCGAGCCGGACATCATGACGACCGCCAAAGCGCTGGGCGCCGGCTACCCCATAGCGGGGATCACCGGGCGCGTAGACGTGATGGACGCTCCGCACCCGAGCGGTCTGGGCAGCACTTTCGGCGGGAACCCCACTGCTTGCGCCGCGGGCGTCGCGGTGTTCGACATCATCGAGGAAGAAGGGCTGCTCAGTCGGGCGGATGTCATCGGGAAGCGCATGATCGGCCGCTTCAAGGCGTTGCAGGAGAAGTACCCGGTGATCGGCGACGTGCGGGGCATCGGAGCGATGGCGGCGATGGAACTGGTGGAGGACCCCGAGACCAAGAAGCCGGCCGGCAACCTCGCCAAGGCGTTTCGCATGAGACTGTATGAGAACGGCGTGGTCAACGTGGGCGCCGGGACATTCCACAACGTCATCAGGATCCTCGTGCCTCTCACCATCGAAGACGAGACTCTCGACCGTGGCCTGGACATCATCGAAAGCACTTTCGCCGAAGTGATGGCTGCCGACAGCGCGAGCTGACGACACTGGGATTCGGCCGTGCGCTCGAGTATGGGTGCATGAGGGAGAAGACAGATGGCTGACGTTCGCAGAATCCTCGTCGTCGACCTGGCCACGAACGGCACGCGGGTCGACGAGTTGGATGCCAGCGGCACGTTGGGACTGGGCGGAAAGGTCCTCGGCATTCGCCTCCTCGAGAAGTATCTCGACCCCGAGGCCGATCCCCTCGGGCCGGAAAACATAGTCGCCATCACGCCCAGCCCTATCGCCGCCTATGCGATGTCGGGCTCCGACCGCTTCGGCGCGTACAGCAAGAGCCCACTCACGGGTATCTGGCTGGAAGCCTACTGCGGAGGCACGTTCGCCCGGACTCTGCGCGAGACCGGGTGGGACGCCTTGGTCATCACCGGGGCTTCACCCGACCCGGTGCGGGTCCACGTGACGGCCGAGGGGGCCACGATCGTCCCGGCGGAAGAATTGTGGGGCAAGAGCACCTTCGAGACCGATAGCGAGTTGCTCGCCCAACTCGACAGGCGCTCCTCCGTACTCTCCATAGGCGTGGCCGGCGAGAACCTGGTCAAGGTAGCCTCCATCATGCATGAGCAGGCGCATACACTCGGCCGCGGAGGCATGGGGGCAGTCCTCGGCAGCAAGAAAGTCAAGGCGGTCTCCGTCACCTCCCCTGGGGCGCTCAAGCTCGAGGCGCAAGAGCAGTTCGTCGCCACGCGCCGGGAGGTATCGAAGCTCGCCTCCGAGTCCCCCGCCGCTGCCAACTACCGCCGCTTCGGCACGCCGATGGTGGTCGCTGTCATGAACGAGGCCAAGGGTTTTCCCACCGATTTCTTCACCAAGAGCGTGGCCCCCCATCGGGCCACCTTGGAGTCGGAACACTGGCCTGAGTGGGCAAAGGTGGAGAGCGACACCTGTCCTCCCTGCCCCCTGCGTTGCCGCAAACGCCTCACACTCCTCGACGGGCCAGAGGCAGGGCGCGAGATGCACGGCCCCGAGTACGAGACTCTCTACGTCTTCGGCGGGTCGTGCATGGTGGAGCACGCCCGCGACGTCGCCCGGCTCAACGAGCGATGCAACATCCTGGGCATGGACACCATCAGCGCGGGCAATCTGGTCGCCCTCGCCATGAAGGGCAAGCAATTGGGACTGGTGGACGACGGTCCGGCGCCAGGCGACGCAACGGCCATGAGCGAGTTTCTCGACCACATCGCAGACCGCTCAACGCCGACCGGCGACGTCCTCGCCGGCGGGATGGACAGCGCTGCGGCCGCTTTCGGCATGAGCGACTGGAACATCACGACCAAGGGCTTGGACCCTGCCGGGTACGAGCCTCGCCGGTTGAAGGGCATGGCTCTGAGCTACGCCGTCGCCGTGAGGGGCGCATGCCATCTGAGGGCAACCTTCTACAAACCCGAGCTCGCAGGCCTGCTCGACGGTCTGGACGACGACGCCTACGTGGACATGTATCTCGACTGGGAAGATCGCATGCTGTTGTCGGATTCCCTGCTCATGTGTCGCTTCTACCGGGATTTCATGAGCTGGGACTATCTCCTGTCCGCAGCCAGTCAGCTCAATGGCGCTCCGCTCACCAAGCATGAGCTGCAGGCGCAGTGCACGGAGGTCATCACGCGCATCCGCCGCCTCAATCTCGCGATGGGCGGGACTCCGGCGGACGATACGGTCGCCGAGCGCTTCTTCAGAGATCCCACCGACGTCGACCCGCCCCTCGACCGTGAAGAGCTGGTCAGAAGGGTCCGCATCTACTGGAAGAAACGGGGCTGGACCGCGGACGGATACCCGCCGGGCCTCTAGCGACATAGCCGCCCGGTCCCTACTTGCGGAGCCGCTCCACCCGCTCGGCTACCGCCCTACCCATCTCGGCTGTCCCCGCGCGGCCGCCAAGATCGTAGGTTACGTGCTCGCCCTCGCCGATCACTTGCCGGACGGCCTCGAACAGGACCTGAGCGGCCTCGGTCTCGCCGAGATGGCCGAGCATCAGCACCGCGGACAGAATAAGCGCGGTCGGATCAGCCTTGTCCAGCCCTGCGTATTTGGGGGCGGAGCCGTGGACCGGCTCGAACACCGCGATGCCCTCCCCGATATTGGCGCCGGGGGCGACACCGAGGCCGCCGACCAGCCCCGCGCACAGATCGCTCAGGATGTCGCCGTAGAGGTTCGGGCAGAGGAGGACGTCGTAGAGCTCCGGCTTCTGCACCAGTTGCATGCACATGTTGTCGACGATGCGGTCCTCGAACTCGATATCCGGGTAGTTCGCGGCCATTCCGCGAGCCACGTCGAGAAACAGCCCATCGGAAAGCTTCATGATGTTGGCCTTATGAACGGCTGTCACTTTGCGCCGCCCCTCGCGACGGGCGTACTCAAAGGCAAAACGGGCTATTCGCTCCGACCCGTAGCGGGTGATGATCTTGATAGACTCGGCCGCGTCTTTGCCGACCATGTGCTCGACACCGGCATATAGGTCCTCGGTGTTTTCCCTTACGACGACCAAGTCCACGCCCTCGAACCGAGACTTCACGCCGGGAATGCTCACCGCCGGTCTCAGGTTCGCGTAGAGGTCGAGCTCTTTACGAAGCGCCACATTGACGCTGCGGAAACCAGACCCGATAGGAGTCGTGATGGGGCCCTTGATGGCGACCCGAGTGTCGCGGATCGAATCGATCACCCGCTGAGGGAGCGGTGTGCCGTACTTGTCCATGACGTCGGCGCCGGCTTCCATGTCGATCCAAACGATGCGCACGCCGGTCGCGGCCAGCGCCACCTTCGTGGCGGCCATGATCTCCGGGCCGATACCATCTCCGGGTATGCAGGTCACCCTGTGCTCCGCCATGCTCATCCTCCTGGGTTCAAGTGCTGCCTGCCTAAGTATGCTCCCGCGGGAGCAAGAGGGATCCACCGAGGTCCGAACCCTTCCTCCATGCTCTCGGGAGTCTGGAGAGAGAGGGGGTACGCTTGGTGCTCGCTGAAGATAGACACTTCTTCCAAGCCTCGAGTGTTGACAACCAGTATCCTGACGATCTCGCGTTCCACCCCTCGGCCTTGGTACGGCTCGTCGACGATCACGTCGAACAAGACCCTCCGGGCCGGGCCGAAGCGACAGGAACGCCCGAACCCAATCAACTGGCCATCGATCTTGCAGGTCACCCACTCATCTGAGGCTGCCAGCACCCAACCCAGCTTTGCCGTAGGTTCACTCTCGCGCCAACCCGCGCGCGAGAAGAGCGCTTCCAGCAGGCCTGTGTCGACAGGAACGTTGAGTTCAAACTCGAGCATGGCTTGGGCATGCTACCAGAAGGTGCCCGGACCGGCCAGCCAGCTGTCACCGAGCGTGCATCAAGCGAAGCCTATCCCCTTCTTGGTGCCGAATGTGAGATATGCGATCTGACGCACGGCAAGATAGTGGGGCTCACCATCGGCATCCTCCACTATCAGCCAGTCCTGCACGCCTTCAAGCGTTCTGTAGACGGAGGCCGGATCTGCGTCTGTCTCGATCGTCACCTCGGTCCCACCCCCAAAATGGACTACCATCGCACGCACTTCAGTCCGCCTTTCTGGTGATCTTGCGAGGCTCTGCGGCAGCCAGAGACTTTGAGCGGAACGAGTAACGGATCTGTGTGAACAACGGCACCGCAGGTTCTCTCACCAGACGTGGCCCCAAGCGAAGAGCATCGTCGTAGGCTTCCAGCACCTCGTCTATCACCCTGTTCCACGAATAGCGCTCCGCCAGAGCGAGACCGCGATCGGAGAGGCCGCGCCGCAACTCGGCATCCTGTAGAACCGAGGACAACGCGCTCTCCAGGGCCATCGGGCTGTCTGGGGGAACCAGTATGCCTGCTTCTCCCCCGTCTAAGACCGCGCGGTACCCTGGGATATCCGAGGCAACAACAGGAACTCCCGCCGCCATCGCTTCTGCCAAGACGATGCCGAAGCTCTCGCCTCCCAAGGATGGTGCGCACATAACCTCGGCCCTCCGCATCTGTTCCACCTTCTCGGCATGCGACACGCGGCCTAGCGCCGTCATGCCCTCGAGCGCTTCGGCCCACGTGCTGTGCGAGCGAGAGATAAGGCTGCGAAGCTCGTTCGGTGTGGGGCCCGCGAGCACCAGTGAGACGCCCGGAGATCTGGTGCGGAGCCTCATGAAAGCCTCCACCAGAACCGACAGTCCCTTCCGTGGCTCTGGGCGGCCTAGGAAGAGGATGCGCCCCGGCACCTTCTCCCCTTCTCTCGCCGGAGCGTACGCATCCACATCAATCCCATTGGGGATCACCCGGTAATCGCCGGGGAAATGGCCGTTGACGCACGCGCGAGCGGCTTCCGACACGGCGATCTTGACCGTCATACAGGCCATTATCCGCTTCGCCAGAGGAATGAAGCGCTCGTAGTGGTTCGTCGCGTCCCCTGCAGCGTGGAAAGTCCCCACCACCGGGACTTTTGCCGACATGGTCGCCGCCGCCCCGATGGAAGGGATGGTAGGTTCGTGGACGTGGACAAGATCGAGTTCCTGACGAGTGAGGATGCGGTCCATCTTTTGGAGCATGAGGGGCCACACATTGACGTAGGCGACAGAACCGTTCGCCCGGACCGGGAACGCCCTGCCCGCGGATATGAAGTTGCTGGGCACCGTCACCATGGAGCGCGTGAGGTCTCCGGCGGGCGCGATCACAAACACGTCGTGTCCCTTGTTTTCCAGCTGCTCTACTAGGTGCATCACATGATTGTTGACGCCCCCAGGAACGGTCCACGCGTATGGCGACACTACGCCTATTCGCATCCGCTGCCTCCCGAATCACTCTTCAGCTCGGCATCACAGACGAGCCGTTGCCACAACACCCGAGGGTTCATCCCGGTCTTCTCCCATCCCGGCCCTCTCAACCTGGCATAGACGAGAGAGAGCGGCAGCCCGGCGCTCAGAGCCGCCCTACACCCGCCTCGCCTCAACAGCCACCGGGCGACCGGATACAGCGAAATGGCCACGAGGACCCCTCGCGCATGGTCTTTCTTAAGGGTCGCGCCCACCCAAATGGGGCAGATCATGGCAAAAGCCAATGGGTCCGCCGCCGGCATGGCCCCGGCCATAGTGGCCACTCCCTTGCCTCCTACGACTGTAACATGCGCGACCACCGGCGCAAGCATCAAACAATCGACGGTCCGAGGACCAGCCCCTGCCGCCCGGCCGACCGCGGCGGGCAAAAGCCCCTTGAGGGCGTCGACGGTGAACACCGCCATGGCCGCTTTCTTGCCCAAGATCCGGTTTATGCTCGATGCGCCAGGATTCTCTTGGGACAGCCTCTCTTTTGCATCCACGCCGGCGAGGCGGACCGCAAGTCGCGCCGTCGGGATGCACCCAAGAGAAAAAGCCGCGGCAAGCGCGGCCGCCGAACGCCAGAGCGGCCAGCCAGCCTTCGCCGGACGGTCGGGGCCCGCCCGCTTCGATGACCTATTCAGTGGTGACACGAGAAACCTCGCGATGTCTCACCCGCTGAGTCCTTCCTTTACTCGTAGCCACCCGGATCCCGATCACCAAAGCTCCAAGAGCCATAGGTATGAGCCAGGTGGCCACCCGCCACAGGAGGAGACTCACCACTCGGATGTCTGTCGGGACCGACGCACCGATGAGGCCCAGGTATCCCAGTTCGGCTATGCCGGCTCCGCCCGGGAGAGGCGAGAACGGCATGATCACCTGCAGAGCCGCCTGCGCCACGATCACGTGGAGAATCGAGCCCCGCCACCCCAGGGCAAGCAAGATCAGCGGGATGATGGCAAACATCGCCACCCAGTAGACTGCCTGCAGCGCCACCATGATGAGGATGGCCCTCCATCCGGTGTGGAGCAGCACCAGATTCGCTTCGCGGAAGGAAGCCACGTACTTTTTCAGACGTCGGGGCACCAACCGCATTCCCACCGGCCGGTGGGTCCAAAGAGTGATCCCGGCCCATACGGCGATGACTCCCAGGATGACGCCGATCAAAACCCATCGTTCGAGTGGAGTCAATGCCGTGCCAAGAGCCGGCACCAGGGCCACGGCGGCCACGATGGCGAGCAGCGAGGTATGGATCATGCCTTTTCCCAGAACCGCGGACGTGGCCTGAGAAGAGCTGAGGCCAGAGCGCCTCAGCCGCACCACCTGGTATGGGATCTCAAGCCCGCCAAACGAGGTGGCGCCGCCCACCAGGTGAGATTCAAGCGCCACACCGAAGACTCCCCTGGACGAGGACGTGGGACAGAGCGCACGAGCCATGGCCACGAGCGAGAATGCATCGCTGAGAAGGACCACAACAAGACAAACGCCGGCCAGAGCCACATACCCGAGTTGCTCTCCCGCCAGGTGCACCTTGGCTATCTGCGGTCCAATGCGGGATCCCGCGATCACTATGACCGCCGCCCCGGCGGCGAGGCCGGCCATGAGCCCGATCGCCAATCGCCACCACCGCATGACGCCCTGGCCTAGGCCGTCATCGCCGACACCGACCGGCCGACCGCCGTTTTCCTCCCCTGCGGTGTGCGGCTCCCCGAGCTCTGTCACCAGCGATGGTTTCTTGCGCTTGTCACTCAACCCTTTGCCACCCTCGTCAGCGCCTCCCTGTACCGCTCAGCGACGACCTCAGGGGCATGCCGCGCGAGCGTGAACTCCCTAGCGCGCCGGCCCATCGCCGCGCGAGCGTCGGGACTGAGCGAGAGCAGACGACCGAGAGCTTCCGCTACTTCCTCCTTGAAATACCCCAGTGCAACGATCCCCGTTTCACCGTTCTTGACGCTTTCCGGTGCTCCGCCGGAATGGCCGGCGAGCACAGGCAGGCCGGCGAGCGCAGCCTCCGCGAACACGAGGCCGAAGCCTTCCACTTCGAGGCCGGCCCAGCGACTACGGCATGGCGAAGCGAAGACGTCTGACGCCGTCATCCATACCTTCAACTCGTCCATGGCCAAAGCTCCGGTCAGGTGCAAACGTTTCTCCACACCGAGACTCGCGGCCAGCTTTCGCAGGTGCTCAGCGGTACGGCCGCTGCCGACTATCGCAAGGTGAAGATCGGGAAACGCGCCGCTGAGCAGAGCAAGCGACTCTATGAGCCTGTCCTGGCCTTTCCGGGGAATCAGACGGCCCACGCAGATCACGAGCGGCCCGTCGATTCCGAGTTGCCCCTTTGCCTGCACCTTGTCTAGAGAAAGGGGAAGGTTGAAAGCTCCGTCGATGGCCGGACGCATGGTGACTGCGGGGACCGTCCCTTTGACCTGCCTCGAGGCCGCTTTGGCCGTATAGTCGCTCACCGCCAACATCATCGCGGCATTCGTCAGAACGTGTCGCAATGCGGTCCCGGACACCGGCATCGCGCCCGGTAGCGTGAGTTCGGCTCCCCCTAGAAAGACGAGATAAGGCACCCCGGTCCGCTTCTTGAGCATCGGCCCGAGTAGCCCAGTCGGCAAGGGATGGCCGAACTGTACGACTTCCACGTCGAAGTCCTCAATCAGCTGCAAGGCTACGCGTAAGAGGCCCCTCGTGGGACCAAGTTGTTGAAGCGGGTAGCGGACCACCCGATAGGGATGAGTACGATCGAATGCCTGCCCGCCCGGCTGGTCCGGCGCCACTACGACTACCTCTGACGGGTCAAGCAGCTGAATAAGGCCCCAGTAGTACGATTGCGCGCCACCTATGCGAGGCGGGAAGTCGTTGGTGATGAAAAGCGACCTGGGTGCGCTGGTGGAGGCTCCACTGCCCTTCGGGATGTCCGGCGAGGCGCCGTGACCTCCACCATTCCCGCGGCTGGTCCCGCCTTCGTGTCCCAAGATCCCCCCCAAAGTCGTCCCCTGGTTGACGCACCACAACCCGCCGCCCAAGGCAGACCAGCGCGGGTCGGGAACTCGTCTGACTAGGCGGCATCGCGCGCCTTCGGGCTCAGTCAGTCGCTTGCTGCTGGCTACTCAGTATAAGGTCTTGGTAGATGTAAACAAGCTCTTTGTCGAAGAGCGCCCGTTTTAGGTCGATCGCGATCCGCCGCACCTCGGAGAGGATCATGTTTGACTCTTCGTCCGATAAATCGATCCCGAACTCCCGAAACTTGTACTGGATGGTGCGGCTCCCAGAGTGCTTGCCAACCACCAGTTGCCGGGTGAGCCCCACCTCGTCCGGGCTGAAGACTTCGTAGGTGAGCGGGTTCTTGATGACCCCGTCCGCATGGATCCCCGACTCGTGAGCGAACACGTTCGTGCCCACGATCGCTTTCCACACCGGGATGGCGCGGCTGGAAGCGCGCGCCACGTACTCCGAGACTTCACGGAAGCGAGCGGTGGCGATGCCTAAGTCAAGCCCGTCAAGATGCTTCAGAGCCATTACCACCTCTTCGAGAGCGGCATTGCCCGTCCGTTCGCCGAGGCCGTTCACCGATGCCGTGATGTACCGCGCGCCGGCACGATACCCGGCGATACTGTTAGCTGTGGCCATGCCGAAATCGTTGTGGCAGTGGACTTCCACGTCCAGATTGATCGCCTGGAGGATCGTCTGCACCTGCTGGAAGGCGGTGAAGGGATCGAGCACGGCGAGCGAGTCGCAGAAACGGAAGCGAGATGCTCCCAATTCCTCCGCGTGAGCTGCGTAGTGGAGCAAGAACTCCATGTTGGTGCGCGATGCATCCTCCGCCGACACCACGAACGGCAGGCCCATATCCTTGGCGGCTTCCGCGGCCTCCCTGACCCGGTCCAACACCCACTGCTTCGACTGCCCGTATTTCTTCTCAATGTGGATCCGGGACGTGCTGCTGGAGATGACGACGCCGTCCACTCCACACTCTTTGGCCCAGGCTATGTCCTCAGGATCCGCCCGGCAAAAACCGAGGCATTTTGTGGCGAGGCCGAGCGAGCAGATCTCAGCCATGGCGTCCCGCTCTTCCGGGCACAGCCACGGGCTGCCGGTCTCCATCTCGTGCACACCGATCTCGCTCAGCAGCCTGGCGATCCTGACCTTCTCAGTGGTAGCGAAAACTACACCTGCGGTCTGGTCGCCATCTCGCAACGTGTTATCGACAAGAAAGACGGACTCGCCGCCGCCTTCGAACTGCGACTCGAAAGACCAGGATTTGACCAGCCTAGGATTGATCATCGACAACCTCCGCCAACGAGGCCGCTGCGTCCGCGGCGGCCACCGCGACCATGTCCCTGCCGTCGCGCCCAGAGTCCCGGACCTCTTCACGGACGTTCTCGATCTCGGAGCGGTAGATATCCAGCAGCTCCTCGTCAAAAAGCGCGCGTTTCAGCGCGATACTCCGAGAGCGGATGCGCATGGTGAGAACGGCAGCCTCGGCGTCAGTCGCCTTGAGCTTGTACTCCGCTAGTTTGACCTTGAGGGTCTCCACCCCGGAGTACTTGCCGAGCATGAACGCGCGCTGCAGTCCCACCTCTTCGGGCGGGAACACCTCATACGTGAGGGAGTCCTTGAGAGCCGCCGAAGCGCGATTCTCGCTCTCGTAGACGAAAAGGTTGGCGCCCACGATGGGCTTCCAGGTGGGGATGGGGCGGTTGGAGGCGTGAGCTACGTACTCCGACAGTTCCCGAAAGCGATCGGTGTGCAGATGCAGGTCGAAGCCGCCGACGTACTTCATGGCCATGACGAATTCTTCGAGCGCAGCGTTGCCGGCGCGCTCGCCCAGGCCGTTCACGGTGGTGTTGACGTACCGCGCGCCGGCCTTGACTCCGGCGATGGCGTTCGCGGTGGCCATGCCGAAGTCATTATGCGTGTGCATCTCGACGTCCATGCCCGTAACGTCTATGAGCGTCTTGATCTTCATGTACGTATTGAAGGGATCGAGAATCCCAAGAGTGTCGCAAAAACGCAGCCGGTCCGCCCCGGCATCCTTCGCCGTGCGCGCAAACTTCAGCAGGAACTCCATGTCCGCGCGTGAAGCATCCTCCGCGTTCACCGACACATAGACGTTGTGCTCTTTCGCGAAAAGCGTTGCCTGCCGTACCTTGTCGAGCACCCACTCCCGATTCTGACGGAGCTTGTGCTCGATGTGGATGTCCGACGCAGACATGGAGATGGCTACGGCGTCCACCCCGCAATCGATGGAGTCCTGCACGTCTGAGACCACGGCGCGGTTCCAAGCAAGAACGCTGCAGTTGAGATCCATTGCGGCGATCTGCTTGATGGCCTCTTTTTCAGAGCCACCCATCGTGGGGATGCCAGCCTCGATCTGGTAGATCCCCACCTGATCGAGCAGCTTGGCGATGCGTATCTTCTCTTCGTTCGCGAACACCACTCCCGCGGTCTGTTCCCCGTCCCGGAGTGTGGTGTCATCTATTTTTACCTGCAAAGGACCCTTATGCGTCGGTCGCAGGGGAAGACCATCGTCAAGATTATCCTGCATGCTCGCTCCTTTCACAGAAAAGCGCGTCTGAGTCTACCATAGGGATTTCCCCAGGTGGCGCGCCTGCGAGCTGCTTCACAAGTACCCCGCGTGTGGCTTGCGGCGGCCCTCGCGAGGTCGCCCCCGGGCCCCCTGGAGGCCGGCGGACTACCAGCGGGAGAAAGCGTCACCCCCGTTGCAGCCTGCCCTATGTCGCGGGAACGAGCAGCGAAGGCAGGCCTAGTTTCGCCGGGTCAAGAGCCTGGATGTGGTCCTCCGGCCGATCGAGAAGAGCGTGAAGCTCCTCCCACACCTGATCCATCCGTGCCCGTATGTCGGCCGTGACAGTCAGGTCACTCACCGGTGCCGGCCCCAGCACCACCGGGACCACGCGGTATTGCACCCGTCCGTCCGCCTCACCGCGCTCTACGTAGATGGGGAGGTACTCTACCCCGGTGATCCGAACTCCACTTCGGTCCTTCTCTATGTCGAGATAGAGCACGATCCCACTATCGGAGTATCGCCAGCGCTGCCCGGAGATGAAATTGCCCAATGAGTAGGCGACGAACTTTCCTGCTGCCCAAGGATCGCTTGAGTCGAGGACTCGCTCGATCGGCTCGACCACGTGCGGATGCGAGCCGATGATGGCATCCACGCCAGCTGCCAGCAATTGCTCAGACACCTTCACTTGCGAGCCGCTGGGGATCCTCGCGTATTCATTGCCGTAGTGAAGAATCGCAATCACCAGCTCCGCCCCGCGGGCCCGCGCCGCACGCACGTCGCCGGCCACGGTCAATGGGTCCAGAACGCCCACCGCGAACTCCCGCCCCCGGGGGAGCGGAAGACCGTTGGTTTCGGCCGTGTAGTTGAGAAAGGCAAGCTTTATGCCGCTCACCCCGACCACGAACGGGACGTCCCGCTCCTCCTGCGACCGATAGGTGCCCACGTGGGCAAGTCCGGCGGCCTCGACCGTGTCGAGCGTGGCCAGCACACCCTCCCAGCCTTGGTCCAGGCTGTGATTGTTCGCGGTGGCCAGCAGGTCGATCCCAGCGCTTTTCAAGCCGGCGGCCAACTCATCCGGGCTGTTCAGCAGGGGATAGCCGCTGAAGCCCTCTCCGGCGCCGGCCAGCCTAGTCTCGAGGTTGGCGATCGTGTAGTCAGCCGCTGACAGATAGGGCGCTATCGGGGCGAAAATAGGCGCGAAGTCGTAGCCGCCGGTGCGGTAATCGCGAGCCGAGTCGATGATCTGCAGGTGGGTGAGCACATCCCCGACGGCCGCGATCCTGATCTTGACCGCAGAGGCCACAGTCGACGAGGCAGAAGTCGTGCCTGGGTCCGCGGGCGACGCACACCACAGAACCAGCGGCACGCAGACAGCGAGGACGCCGAGGCATGCGGCTAAACCTCTGAGCGCCTTTGGCAAGAGCCGGCCTCCAGTCTCGACGGACTCGCCGATTTGGCCTATTCTATCTGGCTTAGGCCGGAACCCACCAGAGTGGATCCGCGAGCAGACCGGAACCTCTGGAGAAGACCGTCCTGGAAGGTAGAATGTCAAGGTCATTCAATCGAACATCGCCTCAGGTGGCCGAGAGCGTTTGCTCGCGGCACTTGCCCAAGCGCGGGGGGGTCGACCACGATGGGCAGGGAGGAGACGCAGGCTAAGGTTTCCTAGAGAACCGTTCGTGCGGTCGCGGCAAACCTCCTTGCGGGGCAGAAGCGCCCACGCAAGGGTCGTCCGTGGTCATCGGTGGGTGCAGGTCAGGCGGCCTACCGGATGAGAGACTAACGGGCACAAATAGAGGCACCATACCGTCGGCGGCCCGTGTTTGATGGAGGCGGTGCGCGAACTCCAGGTGCGGCAGAGTCTCCGGCGCGTTGGGTATAATCATCTTTTATTCGAAATTGATTGCGATTAGCGTAAGCATGGACTCAGAGGCCATGGTCGTCTTGAGAGGACGTGGATAACTAAATGCTTGAGTCTCTTCTCTATCCTAAGACTGTCGCAGTGATGGGGGCGTCACGGACTCCTGGCAAGGTCGGGTACGAGATCGCCGCGAACCTCATCAAGGGAGGGTTCGAGGGGGACATCGTGCCCGTCAACCCGTCAGGCGGTGAGATTCTGGGGCATAAGCTCTACACCAGCCTCGAAGAGTACGGAAAGCCCATCGAGATGAGCGTCATCTCTGTGCCCACGGCGACGGTGAGAGAGGCGGTGATCAGCTCGCTCCGGGCGGGGGCCAAGGCGATAACGATCATCACCGCCGGCTTCAAGGAGACGGGTAAGGAAGGCGCCGCGCTCGAGCGGGAGATCACCGAGCTGGCTCGGTCCCATGGCGCGCGCGTCATGGGTCCTAACTGCCTGGGCCTGATCAACACGCACCACAAGATGAATGCTTCTTTTGCGAGTTACATGCCCGAACCGGGCGGCATCTCCGTCCTATCGCAGTCCGGCGCGCTGTGCACGGCGATCTTGGACTGGGCCGCGTCCCGCAAGATGGGCCTTGCCACCCTCCTCTCCATCGGTAACAAGGCCGACCTCGACGAGACCGACTTCTTGGCGGCCTTTGCAGATGACGACGACACGAAGGTCGTCGTGGGTTACCTGGAGAGCATCGCCTCAGGCGACGAGTTCGTGCGTGTCGCCGAATCTGTGGCCGCTATCAAGCCCGTCGTCATCCTCAAGACCGGGACGACTACTGCCGGGTCGAAGGCGGCGTCCTCTCACACCGGAGCTCTGGCGGGAGCCGACATCGCCTACGGGGCCGCTTTCAAGCGCGCGGGCGTCATCCGGGCTGAGAGCTTCGAGGCGCTGTTCGACTACGCCACCGCTTTGGCCATGCAACCCATCCCGGCGAGCGACCGCGTCGCTATCATCACTAACGCGGGTGGCCCGGGCATCATGGCCGCGGACGCCGTCGAGCACTCGGGCATGAGGGTGGCCACGCTTCATCCGGGCACGGCCACCGCGCTCCGTCTAAAACTCCCGGCCGCTGCCAGCGTGGGTAACCCCATCGACGTCCTCGGAGACGCCGACCCCGAGCGGTACGCCGCGGCTGTCGAGGCAGCCCAGGCCGACCCGGATGTGGACGCCATCATCGTCATCCTCACGCCCCAGGCCATGACCAAGCCTCTCGAGACGGCGAGAGAGATCGCCAAGCGCGCGCGGGGCGAGAAGCCCCTGCTGGCTTCGTTCATGGGCGGTGAGGACGTCATGCCGGGCCGCGAAGAACTGGTGGCGTCGAACTTGCCCGACTACCCGTCGCCGGAGCGTGCCGTCGCAGCGCTCAAGGCTATGGTCGATTACGGGGCTTGGCGCCGTCGCCCGCCTCGCGTCGTCACCCGGTTCCCGGTGAACCGCAAGCGCGTGGATCGGATCATCTCAAGACAACTCCGAACGGGCCGCCTCTATGTGGGTGAGGTCAAAGCCAAGGAGATCCTTCAGGCTTACGACTTCTGCGTGCCGGACGGCCGCCTCGTGTCTACCGTGGAGGAAGCCGTCGATGCCGCTCCGCGGATCGGCTACCCGCTGGCCATGAAGATCGTCTCGCCGGATATCATCCATAAATCGGATATCGGGGGCGTGAAGCTCTTCCTCAGCAGCGCCCAAGAGGTTGCCGATGCGTTCGAGCTCATGATGCTCCGGATCGGAAGAAAAGCTCCGGAGGCGATGCTGGAAGGCGTCTACCTGGAGCACATGGTGCCTAAGGGGCGCGAGGTGATCCTCGGGATGACACGCGACCCGCAATTCGGGCCCATGCTCATGTTCGGCTTGGGCGGCATCTTCGTGGAGGTCATGAAGGACGTCACCTTCCACCTGGCTCCCATCACGTCAGAGGAAGCCATGCAGATGCTGATGGGCACGAGATCGTACAAACTGCTGGAGGGGGTGCGTGGGGAGGCCGGCGTGAACCTGTCGGCCATCGGCGAGGCTCTTCAGCGCATAAGCCAGCTGGTCACCGACTTTCCGCAGATCGCCGAGCTGGACATCAACCCCTTCATCGTGGGAGTTTTCGGCGACGAATCGGTGGCGGCGGACGCGAGAATCCAGCTGTCGGCGGGGGGTGCGCAATGAGCGCTGACCGCAAGACCAGTTACGACTTGAAGTGGCAGGAGAAATACCAAGGCATGCTGTCCACCCCGGAGGAGGCGGTCGCCACCGTTAGGCCGGGGCAACGCGTCTTCATCGGCACGGGCGGCGCGCAGCCCCTTGCTCTCGTCCGCGCGCTGGTCGCCCGTCACAACGAGTTGGCCGACACGCAAGTGATCCACATGCTTACCCTGGGAGAAGCGCCCTACGCGTTCAAGGACCTCACGGATCATTTCTCGGTCAACACGTTCTTCGTGGCCGACAACGTGCGGAACATCATCCAAGAGGGCTACGGCGACTACACGCCGATCTATCTCTCCGACGTCCCGCGGCTTTTCAAGAGCGGCCAGATGCCGCTCGACGTGGCTCTCATCCAGGTGACGCCGCCCGACGACCAGGGTCGCTGCAGCTTCGGAATCTCCGTCGACATCGTAAAAAGCGCTGCCGAGAACGCCGGCCTAGTCATCGCCCAGGTGAATCCGCAGATGCCGCGGACCCTCGGCGACAGCTTCATCAGCGTGTTCGACCTCGACGTGCTGGTTCCGGTGGACGAGCCCTTGCTGGAGATGGGAATGCCCGTCGTGACCGAGATCAGCCGCGCCATCGGCGAGAACATCGCCTCTCTGGTGGACGACGGTTCGACCATCGAGATGGGCATCGGGCGGATCCCCCACGCCGCACTCGAGTTCCTCGGCGGCAAGAAAGACCTGGGGATCCACACCGAGATGGTCACCGACGCAGTGATCGACATGATCGAGGCCGGCATCATCACCGGAGCCCAGAAGACCACCGACCGAGGCAAAGTGGTGACGAGTTTTGCCATGGGGACCAAGCGACTGTACGACTACGTCGACAACAACCCCATGTTCTCGTTCAATCCAACCGAGTACGTCAACGATCCGTTCGTAATCGGTCAACAGCACAAGATGGTAGCCATCAACACAGCCCTCGAGATCGACTTGACCGGCCAGGTCTGCGCCGACTCGCTTGGCACCAAGTTCTATTCGGGAATCGGCGGACAGGTCGACTTCAACCGCGGCGCCGCTCGTTCGTCCGGCGGCCGCCCCATCATCGCCTGCCCCTCCACAGCCCAGAACGGTTCGGTCTCCCGTATCGTCGCCACCCTCACGCCCGGGGCCGGGGTGGTCACCAGCCGAGGCTCCGCCTACTACATCGTGACCGAGTTCGGGGTGGCCTACCTGCACGGCAAGAGCGTGCAGGAACGGGCAATGGCCCTCATCAGCATCGCCCACCCCGACTTCCGAGAGGAACTACTGGCGAAGGCGATCGAATACAAGTATCTGCGTCCGGAGATGGCCGACGTGGAGGGCAAGATATTCATCGGGCCCAAGGAGCTCCGTACCACCATGGTCCTCGACGACGGCACGCTGGTCAGCTTCCGCCCGGTGCATCCCACGGACGAAGCCGGCACCCGCGATCTGTTCTACGCCCTTTCTCAAGAGACGGTCTACTACCGGTACATGTCGCACATGAAGCGGATCCCGCGCAAGCAAGTCCAGAACTTCGTCTACATCGACCACCGGAACGAGGTGGCTGTGGTCGCCACCCTCCCGGAGGCTCATGGAGAAGAGATTATCTGTGTCGGCCGCTACTACCTGGACCCCAAGACCAACCGGGCCGAGGTAGCGTTCGTCGTTCGGGACGCATGGCAGAACCGCGGCATCGGCACGTTCATCTTGAAGCATCTGGTGAACATCGCCAAACGGAACGGCATCGCGGGCTTCACCGCCGAGGTGCTGCGCGACAACAAGGCCATGCAGGCCGTGTTCAATCACAGCGGCCTCAAGGTACGCAGTAACCTGAGCGAAGGCGTGTTCCACTTCGACATGGATTTCTAGAGCCGACGGACGGCTAAAGAACTGGCTTCTCAAGAAGGTGAGGCCCCTTTCCCGAAGCGGGAGAGGGGCCTTCTTACTTCCAGCAAGACAATCGCCGAGTCAGGTACCACCGCTTTCCAGCCTCAAGCGCGACCAGGCGCAGGTCCCAGGAGGGGGTCAACTATACGAAGAGATCCCTCCGCCTGTGCTTCAGCACTGGGAGGCGGTCGCGGACGGAGCGAAGGTAATCCATGTCCAGCTCGACCGCAAGCGTCCCCTCGCCCTCATGACATTGTGCCGCGATCATCCCCCAGGGGTCCACTACCATGCTGTGGCCATGGCTCTGGTTGGTGGGAGTTGACGTCCCCCACTGCCCGCAGGCCGCCATGTAGCAGCCGTTCTCGATTGCTCGCGCCCTCAGCAGCGGCTCCCAATGATCCTTGCCCGTGGCGACCGTAAAGGCCGCCGCGACGAGCACTAGCTCCGCCCCACGATCGGTGAGCGCCCGGAACAGCTCGGGGAAACGCAGGTCGTAGCAAATGGCGAGTCCGGCCGTGATACCGTCGCAGTCGAACGTGACCACATCGCGGCCGGGTGTGATAGCGGCCGATTCCTTGTATGCCCTGCCGTCGGGCAGTTCAACGTCGAAGAGATGGATCTTGCTGTAGCGCGCCACCTCGGCGCCGCCGCGGTCGAAGACCACACTCGTGTTGTACATACCTTCGTCCCGTTTCTCGACGAGACTCCCGCAATGCAAGAAGATCCGATGCTCCTGGGCCTTAGCCCGCAGCCGTTGGGTGCTCGGTCCAGGTATGGACTCGGCAGCTCTGGCATTACCGGCGTCGGAGCCGAGAAAATTGAACATCTCCGGCAACAGGACGAGGTCGACGCCCTGAGCGGCCAGCCTGTCTACCGCCGCCTCGGCAGCGGCCAGGTTGCGCTCTTTGTCATCACGAGAATTGAGTTGAGCCAACCCGATCTTCAAGGCGACGCCTCCTAACTCGGACGAGCTGCTTTCTGGGCTGCCGTAGGCGCCGAAGGCGACGCGGCCTCATAACCCATGGAGCCGAATCGGGTCTCGCCGAAGAATCGCGAATGCGCAGCTGAGGCGAGAGGCGATTCGGCGACCTACCCGACTTCGAGGTATTCCAGCGCCATATGTCTGATGAGCTCGGCATTCTGGCTGCAGCGGTCCGCGATCGACTCGAGGCGCTCGATGATGGCCTTGAGCTGATGGAAGGTCTTGAAATCGGTGTCCATGTCGAACATGAGGTGGTAGATATCGGCAAAGACATCGTCCGCCCGGCTCTCGAGTTTGTCCACGGCGTTGGCGATAGTGATCGCTTCGCGAAGGTCGTTCTCCAGAGCCAGCACCGAATCGCGCAGACGCTCGACCGCCATCATGTCCACGTTCACCATCTCGACGAGTAACTCTTTCACGCGAGGAGGCAAGGTCAGCCGCCGCATGACGATACGGTCGGCGGCACCCGCGGACAGGTTCGCGATGCTATCCATGGACCCCACCAGTCGGGCCAAGTCGGAGCTATGCATCGGGAAAACGCCGCCCATCGCCAGCCGGTCCAGTATCAGGTCTTTCGCGGTGTCGGCCTCGCTCTCTAGCCGGTCCAGCTCTTGGGCCGCGGCTGCCAGTTCGGAGTACTCTTCAGCCGCGAACCGCTGGACGACATCCTGGAGCTTGGAAACGATGAGCACTACGCGCTCCGTGAACTCGGCGACGCGTACGATTATCTGTTCCTCGCGCTCCTTGCCCATAGCGTCGATCGCGCCGACCAGAGTGGTCTCTCCCCCTAAGGTGCGGCGTATCTTGTTCAACCGCGAATTCGCCATACTTCCCTCTTTCCGTCTCGGCCGACCGGTCGTCCGCTGCCGCCGGCTACATGACCGCCCTGAGGATGTAATAGAAGATAGCAGCCATGACTGCGCAGAAAGGTAGGGTGACGACCCAGGCCAGCATGATAGCACGGAAGACTTTCCAGCTAACCCCGCCCAATTGGCTCGCCAAGCCGGTTCCCGTCACCGCGGAGGTGACCACGTGGGTGGTAGACACCGGCAGGCCAAACAGCGATGCGAGCTGGATGATTATCGCGCCGCCCGTTTCGGCACTGAAGCCGTTGATCGGGTGAAGGGTGGTTATCTTCTCCCCGAGGGTTCGGATCAAGCGAAAGGAGCGCACCGAGATGAACGTGCCCACGGCCATCGCCCCGGCAGCACCCAAGATCACCCAGATCGGAAAGCCGTGCTTGCTTATGTACTCGTTGACGCCCATGCCTTGCTGAGCGGCCAAGAAGATCACGATTATCCCCATGACTTTCGTGGCGTCGTTCGACCCGTGGCTGAACGACACCCAGCTCGACGACAGGATCTGCATTCTCTTGTAGAACTTGTCGGCCCGGGCGAGGTCCATGCGCATCTTGGAGAAGAAGAAGCGGCTCAGCCGCATGACGCCGTACCCTGTAATAATGCCGAGGAACGGGGACAGAAGCAGTGATGCGAAGACGAGGATGACTTTGTTCCAGGCTATCCCATGTAGACCGAGCGCAGCGATCCCAGCGCCGATGAGCCCTCCGACCAACGCATGGGAGGAACTGACCGGTAGGGCCCACCACCAGGTGAGCACTTCCCAAACGCATGCCCCAAGTAGCGCCGCGATCACGAGGTGCGCCGATGCATCGCCCGCCTTGATCACGCCCCCGATCGTCTTCGCAACCGCCACCCCCATCGCCAAGGGCCCGATGAAGTTGAAGATGGCCGAGAGACCGATCGCGTACTTGGGCTTGAGCGCCCCCGTGTAGATGACTGTGGAAACGGCGTTACAACCGTCGTGAAAACCGTTCATCATGTCGAAGATGAGCGCTACTGTCACTACTGCGATCAGTAGCCCGGTATCGGCGCTCACGGCGTCACGCCGCCATCTCTTCTACGCATGAACGATCCAGCGAAACCCCCTGCCATAACGCGCGGGCGAGCCCAAGGCCCGACCGGCAGCGCCCGCCTCTCCAGTTTTTCATCGCGCCCCATAATAGAAGAACATCAACCCGCCAGCAACCGGCCGGCCGTGGCCGGGCGACTGATTCAGCCACTCCGTACCCTCCTGTCCGGCGGCCACTGTATCATCGGCGGTAGTCAGACCACGAAGGAGCGGAACAATGCTTTTCTCGGAAGCCAAGGACGTCGTGAGCGCCGCGTTTGCGCTCCGCGAAACAAACCCGGGGGTATACGGCGGATCCTGGTCGGACGGTTCGGACGCGCAGATCCTGGAGTGCTTCTCTCCCATAAACGGAGCCCCGCTGGGCCGGGTGACGGAAGCCGGGGCCGGGGACCTCGCGGAAGTGGCGGGCCGCTCGCTTTCGGCAGCGGCAGCGTGGGCAGAGGTACCTGCACCCAAGCGGGGAGAGATCGTCGCGGAGATAGGCCGGGAGCTTGCCATGTGGAAGAACGAGCTCGGCCTTCTTGTGTCCATCGAGGCCGGCAAGACCCTATCCGAGGGCCAGGGCGAGGTCCAGGAGATGATCGACCTTGCCGGCTTTGCTGCCGGCCTGTCGCGGCAGCTGTATGGGCTCACCATCGCGAGCGAACGGCCTCATCACCGCATGTACGAACAGTGGCATCCCCTGGGGGCTGTGGCTGTGATCACGTCGTTCAACTTCCCGTGCGCAGTGTGGTCCTGGAACGCATTCATCGCCGCAGTCGTGGGCGATGCAGTGATCTGGAAGCCTTCTTCGCGCACCCCACTCACAGCCATTGCCGTGACAAGACTCGTGGGTCGGGTCATGGAGCGTCACTCGTTGCCGCCGGTGTTTTCGCTGCTGGTGGGTGGGGGCGGGGGCGTCGGGAACGCTCTCCTGGAAGACCCCCGTCTCTCGATGGTCTCGTTCACCGGCTCCGTCGCCACGGGAAAGAAGGTGGCAGAAGTGGTCTCTCAGAGACTGGGGAGGACTTTGCTGGAGCTGGGCGGCAACAATGGCGTCATCGTCAGCGACAAGGCCGACTTGGACATGGCACTCAAAGGAGTGGCGTTCGGCGCCCTGGCCACCGCGGGGCAGCGGTGTACGTCCACCCGGAGGCTGCTGCTCCACGAGAATGTCTACTCGGGACTCCTGGAGCGGCTCGTCAGAGCCTACCAGCACGTGCGCGTCGGTGACCCCTTGCTGGCCGAGACCTTGGTGGGGCCTTTGATCGACGAAGGAGCGGTCGAGACCTACCTTGAAGCCGTACGTCGCGCGGTCGACCAAGGAGGACGGCTCGTCTGCGGAGGCACGAGAGCATCGGTTCCCGGCTGTGAAGGGGGCCACTACGTCTTACCCGCCATCATCGAGGCGGATCCGGCGATGGACATCGTGAGAGAAGAGACGTTCGGTCCACTCCTGTACGTGCTGCGCTACCGGGACCTCCAGGAGGCATGTGCGCTCCACAACGCAGTGCCGCAGGGTCTGTCTTCGGCTCTGTTCACCCGCGACCTCCGCGAGGAGGAGTATTTCCTGTCCCACCGGGGTTCCGACTGCGGTCTTGCCAACATCAACACGAGCACGGCTGGTGCGGAGATCGGCGGCGCATTCGGGGGCGAGAAAGACACGGGGGGAGGCCGCGAGAGTGGGAGCGATGCGTGGAAAGCGTATGCCCGTCGGCAAACGGTGTCCATCAATCATGGCGCGGACCTGCCGCTCGCGCAGGGCGTACGATTCGAGATTGCGTAAACCGGCACCGTCACCCGCCTTTTCCTGGGAAGAGTGGTAACTTAGACCGCATGGAACACGCACCCTTCGCTTAAGCCACAAGGGGGTTCGATGGCAGCCCAGGATGCACGGCTCGGATCGCGAGCTGAGCTACGGCCGCCGGCTCCATCGGCCGGGGCTGACCCAGCGAGGTACACGCTCCGGCAAAAGTCGCTGCTCTTTATCGACCTTGCCCGCAGCAGGTCGGCGGTGCTCTCCATCGGGGAAGCGGCCTTAGGAGCGTTGCTCGCCGCCCGCGGGATACCGAGCCTCAGGGTGGTGCTCCTCGGTCTGCTTGCCGCTCTGGCCGGCTATTTCTGTGTCTACTCACTCAACGACCTGCTCGACCTCAAAGCAGACCGCGAAGAGGTAAGGGGCCCGAACGGGGAGATCGAGTGGAATCCGGAAGTGCGGCACATGGACATCACCACGCTGCGTCATCCGGTAGCGGCCGGCGCCCTGTCACTGTCGGCGGGCATCGCCTGGGTGTCGCTGCTCGGCCTCATCGGCCTGGTCGCCGCTTATCTCTTGCGGCCACTTTGCGCGATTCTGTTCGTAGCCTGCGCGCTGCTCCAGGTGCTGTACTGTGGCCTGAAACATCGTACGTGGCTAAAGGTCATCCCGGCCGGAGTCATGGTGGGGCTGGGTGGCCTTGCCGGCTGGTTCGCGGTCGGCGAAGCCACTTGGGGGGCTTTAGCTTTCTTCGTCCTTCTGACCAGTTGGGAGATATTCGGACGTAATCTCTCCAACGATCTGGCTGATCTTTCGCACGACATACCGCTGGGCATCACCACCGTTGCCGCCGTGCGCGGGCCAAAGGCGGCGATCTCGGCCATCGTGTTGGGAGCCACCTGTATGCCCTTGCTTGCTCTTCTGCAGACAGGCCCGGTCTCGACACGCCTAGCGCTAGCGCTGATAGCTGCCGGCACTATGACAGTCCCAGCCTTCCGACTTAGAAGCCGGGGCGGCGAACGGGCGGCGCAGGAGTATTTCAATCGCGCCAGTTTCTTCCCTACACTTGCCGCTGCAAGCTTGGTGATCCTCTCCTTCGTCCGCTGACCAACGTATCGGCGTTTGAGGCCGACCTCCGGAAGGACTATGCTAGGGATGCTCACCGGTGCTCGCGCCGCCTTCGAGCGCCCGCGTTCTGCCCGGCATTTGTGGCGACGTTTGGCAAGGAGGTGTCATATGCCGCGTTTCCTCGCCGTCCATGCCCATGCTTTTTCGGAAGAGCAACTTAGACAGCTCGTGAGCAGGAAGGATCAGCTCCCTCCTGGTGTCACGTGGAACCAGACCTACTGCGCCCGAGGCAGCGACCGCGCCTTTTGCGAGTGGGAGGCTCCCAGCAAGGACAGCGTCGAGCAGGTCCTCAAAGCCAACGATCTGCCTTTTGTGGCGATCTATCAGGTGGACCGCTTCGACCCCGTCAAGGCGGAGTTCGAGCGTCCCTAGAACTCCGGCTGCAAGGGGCCCCACGTCGTGTCCATCCGATCGAGGATGCGGCCTCCCCATCGGTGAGTCAGACAAACAGAGAGCCCGGCAAGACCGGGCTCTCTGTTACTTTCGCGAGGCGGCGGAGCCGCGGCCAGTGGACGCCGGGATGCCCGAGCCAGTGCTACATCTGACTGATGCTGAGGATGTTGCCTTCGCTATCCTTGAACCAGGCGCCTTTTCCCATCTTGCCCATCTCGACTACGCCGTTCACGGTCTTCAACCCGGGGACGTCGTACTCCTCGAACACCACTCCACGCTTCCTAAGATCGGCCATTTCTGCAAATAGGTCGTCTACGACGAAGCCGAGAGCGGTGGCGGCACCACCGGGAGCCTCCGTGAGATAGACCAGGAAAGTCCCCTGCTTCGTTGAGTAGAGAACGTAGCCTTGGTCGGTGGGGATATCCGCGGGCTTGAGACCGAGGGTGCCTTCATAGAACTTCTTGGCCCGCTCGAAATCTGTGGCCGGCAGAACCCCGTAGACTGTCGCGTCAGAAAGCATGATCGACTCCTAACTCCTGTTTCGCACTTTGTTCGATCCTGGCCGCCCGAGCAGCCACAGCACGCACTCGGGCTCACTCCCAAGTCACACGCCGGCATTCCACTGCCAATCGTGGAGTCACACATTTGTGCCTCTGCAATTGATTTTCCCCGTAGTGAGCAAAGGAAACCCGCCTCCACCGGGTTCGAGGCCGGGTTGGCCGGGTGAACGAGCGGACAGGCGGGCGAGCACCCGGGCGCTCGTGTCGGAGAATCGGCCGCCGGGGTTGCCGGGGCTGGAAGTCACTCGAGCGGGTTCCCTAACGCCGGCTTTATGCCGCTCATGGTTCACTGAAGCCGAACGATGAGTAACGCACAGCCAAAACAGGAGATGTCATGCGGGGCCGAAGGTCATTTACGGAGGAAGAGGTCATCATGCTACGGCTGCTGGTTCGGCTGAAAGCCGTGGCCGACCCCGACGCGCGGACCGTCCTCGAGGGCAAAATGGAGACACTGGGTTTCTTCCCCGAAGACTTCAAGCTGGACTACCCTAGCCTGAGCGCCGTCCAGTTCGAAGACCTGGTGGGAGCGGGCTCCATTCGCGTTTATTGCTAGCCTTCGGAGAGCCGCCGAGCCGGTC
>JADGPI010000109.1 GCA_017882525.1 Thermoleophilia bacterium | reverse complement strand
GGATTTACCTGCCGTTATGAGGTAAAGGCATCTATGTAGCTTGAGTGAGCAAATATCTTGTTCCTTCTTCTACCGGTAATCTCCTCGAGAATCCCTAACTTAACCAACCTGTCAATAAGAGCGATAGCATTCGGATTGCTCAGGCTGACTATCTTTTCGACATCTTTGATGCGGACTAGTGGGCTTCGATACAGGTGGTTGAGCAACTTGATCGCCTTTTCGCTTACCGCCCCAAGGCTCGCTACGGCCTGCATGTCCTCTTGGCGCAAAGCCACGACCGTCCGGGCAGTAACGGTTGCTCGTACCGCAGTTGTAGAAACCCCGTCCAGGAAGAACCGTATCCAGCCCTCCAGGTCGTCTCTGTCGTGGCCGGCGCTGAGCCTGTCATAGTACTCGTTCCTGTTGGCCCCAAAGTACTCAGAAAGATAGAGCAGCGGCTTTCGCAAGACACTCTGCTGACACAGATAGAACGTGACAAGAAGCCTGCCAACCCTGCCGTTCCCATCCAGGAAGGGATGGATTGCCTCGAACTGCAGGTGCATCAGAGCAGCCTTGATGAGAACCGGCACCGGCGCCCGGTCGTGCATGTACTTCTCCAGGTTGTGAAGCAACGGGGCTACCTCGTGCGGTGGCGGTGGAACGTATGATGCTGTCTCGACAGACCTTCCGCCAATCCAATTCTGGCTAGTCCTGAAGGATCCGGGAGTCTTTGCCTCGCCCCGTACGCCGGCCAGCAACTCCTTGTGAATCTCTCTGATGAGCCGCAGAGAAAGTGGAAGCGTTTCAAGCCGTTCCAGCCCGTAGTCCATGGCCCTGACATAGTTCTGGATCTCATCGACGTCGCCGTGGATCTCCGGGTCCTCGATCCTTGCTTCCACCTTAAGAAGATCAGAGAACGTCGCCTGAGTGCCTTCAACCTGGCTCGACAGAGTCGCTTCCTTGCCGATATACATCAAGACAAAGAAATCGATATCGGGAACAAACTCTGCGATGCCATCGAGCCTGCCCAGCATAAGGTCGGCCTCGGAAAGTCTGGCTTGCAGGGCATTGTCCATTCTGACCTTGAACGGAAGCGGGGTTGGTACGAATGCCTTGTACTTCGATTGCCCGCTTCCTTGCATCAGATATCGGCCTGTTCTCATTTCAGCACTCCTGATTCAGAAACCGCTTATCTACGATATTAGGTCATAATCGTAGATACTTCAAGATTTATCTATGCCTGTCTTAGATTTGAATTGCTCTGGCGTTTTGATCTACAGCGTGTCTACAGACTCGTTGCACTCACAACTTGGAGTCTTTCTTGATGAGTATGGTCATAGTGTTGAGATCAGATGGAACAAGCCATTTTGTGAGTGGAGGAGGGAGAGGGCGAACCGCCCCACGCGTCTTCGGCGCGCTGGGGTGGAATTCGATCGCCGATGCTCAACGGTTTTCAAGACCGTTTGAGATATTGATAGCTAATGCACCGTGTGGTCAGGCTGGCACAACGGCCCCGCATCTCTTCGAGACGCAACGCCGTTGAAAGAGTGGAAGTGCTAACGCACTGTGTGGTCAGGCTGGCACAACGGTGTCGCATCTCTGCCGAGACGCAACGCCGTTGAAACATAGGAAGCGCCAATGCGCAGTGCGGTCAGGCTGAAGCCTGCCCGCTACACCTTGAACCGCTGCACCATGTCCTTGAGCTCGCGCGCCATCTCAGAGAGCCTGCGGGCCGCCGCGGACACGTCTCGCGCCGCGGAGCGCTGGTCCTGCGCAGCCGAAGCGATCTCCACAGCCTTGTCGGCGCCAACCTCGGCGAGGATCTCGCTGTCGGTGAGGAGTTGCTTGACCTCCTCGACCTGGGGCAGCGACTTCACGTCCGCGGGCATGCTCTCGTAATACTCGAGGACCTTGCGGATCTTCTGGGTCTGGGACTCCATGTTCTTTGCCAGCACCACCACGGACTCGACGATGTCCTCGGTGTTCGAGAACACGTCAGCGGTGCCCGCCGATTGCTCGTCGGCCAGGGACGACATCTGGTCTGCGGTGAAACCGGCTTCCTTCAAGGCGCTGCGCAAGTAGTCGCGCATGCGCAGGAACGCCGCGGCAAGCGTACCGATCTGGTCGCGCGTGCGGATGACGACCTCCCCGGTGAGGTCTCCCGAACCGACCCGCTCGGCGTTGGTCACGAGCTCGTTGATCGGCCTTGTGATGCTGCGGCCCAGCAAGAAGGCGGCGATGATGCCGACGACAAGGAGCACCAGCGCGAGCAGCATCAGGGCGAACGCAACGTCGTTTGCGGGGGCGTACGCCTCGGCGGTCGGGACCGCCACCCCGACAGACCACCCGAGCCCGGGGTGGGTGGTATCCTCCGGCTGTTGCACCGGGGTCCAGGTGACCAGGTATCCCTTGCCGGCGTACCTTACGGACTCCGAACCTCCGCGCCCGCTCGTGATGCTGGTGATCAGGCCCTCGAGCTCGCGCTTGTCGCGATCAGAGGGCTTTGCCGCCGGGGGAAAGATGTTGCCCGCGACCACGACGCCGGTTTCGCTGACCACGAAACCGTGGCCGGTCTTCTCGATCATGACGTTCTCGACCGCTCTGGTGATGTCGCTGATGTTTGTGAAAGCGACCACGTAGCCGAAGATCTGGTCCTTGCTGTCACGCACCGGAGCGGATACTGCCAGCACGGGGGACTCGAAGAAAGCGCCCGTGAGCTCCTCCCGGTTGTAGATGTACGTGTAAGAAACTCCCCCGGACTGCGCGTTGTCGAACCAGCCAGTGCCGGTGGCGTTGGCGATCGTGGACAGCTTGCCCGTGCCCGCGACCACGTTGCCGTTGGTGTCCACGAACACCGCTTCCTGCCCGATCGGCCACTCGTTGTTGAACAGGTCGAGAGTCGCGAGCCTGGCGGCCGGCGGCGTCGCGGTGTCACGCACCTCCGGCAGGCTGGCGAGCAGAGCCATTCGGGTGCTCCTGCGGTCGAGTCCGACCTCGACTATGTTGCTGGTGAGGCGCGCCGCATCGCTCATGGAGCTCTCGGTGTTGTCGCGGATGATGTGGGTGATGAGCGTGTAGCTGATGACCAGGGCGGCGCCCGTCGCGACCACGATGAACACGAGGAGGATGGCCGTGAGCTTGATCCGGAGGTCCTTCTCGAAGAATCTCAAGCTGGTCCCTTTCAACCGGTTTCGTTGCCGTCGAACCCCCACGCCTGTGGCACGGCTGGGTAGAAATCATGATATACCAGGCCAGAACAGCCTTCAAACGCGCCCTCGCCGCCGGGGCGCTTATTCTTCGCCGCAGGCCTTGACGCCCGAGAAGTACTTGTCGGTGGCGCCCGCAATCGCGCCGGCCACCCGGTCAAGGAAATCCGCCTCCTTGAGCAAGGCTTCCTCTCCGGGGTTCGTGATGAACGCAGGCTCAACGATGACGACGGGCATCCGCGTCTCGCGCAGCAACCGGTATGCCCGGCCGTGGGCGCGACAGTCGAGGAGTCCGCACCCGTCGACCAGGGCGTCCTGCACGTGGTTCGCCAGCCGGTATCCGTAAGGCGAGCGGTAGTGTCCGCTCGAGAAGTAGTAACAGGAGGCTCCGCGGGCGACCGGGGCGACGGACGAGTTCAGGTGGATCGAGACCATGAGCTCGACAGACTGCTTGTGAGCGAACGCCGCGCGCTCGTCGACGTCCAGGGACTCCGCGTGCCGCCTCGAGTAGAATACCGTCGCTGATGAATCGACCAGGAGGGCGCCAAGCCTCTCGACTATTGATTCAGCCACTTCGCTCTCGCGCAGGCCGGTAGGGCCGACCGCGCCCGGGTCGGGTGGATAGCCGTGGCCGGGGTCGAGCATGACGCGCCTGCCGGCGATGCCGCCGGTCGGGAGGCCCCTCTCGGACTCGCGGACGGAAGCGACGCTCGTGGGCTTTGTGACTCTCGAGAGTCTCAGCAGCGCGTCGACGGTCCGGGTGCCCACGATTCCGTCAGCGATCAGCCCGCTGTTGCGCTGGAACTGTTCCACGGCCAGGGCGGTGTCGTGGTCGAGGACGCCATCCTCTTTGCCGCTGTAGAAGCCGAGGGAGTTCAAGCGCCGTTTGAGGTCGGTGACGTCGTCGCCCCTCAACTGAGGCTCTCGAAGGTAGAGGAACCGGCTTCCCAGCGTGCGGCTCGCGTCGACCAGGGCGGGCCAGGTGTCCGGGCCCACGATGCCGTCGGCGTGCAGGCCTTTGCTCTGCTGAAACCCCCGCACCGCGCGGTCTGTCTCGTCGCCGAAGTAGCCGTCAGCGAGCTCCTCGCCGCCAACGGCGAGAAACCCGGCGGAAACCAGGCGGGCCTGTATGTCCCTGACCTCCCGGCCGGAGGAGCCTTTTCTGAAAAGTCTCACACGCCCTCCAACTGCTCTGGGCGCCTTCAACCGCGCCGCGGGGCCAGGCCCCACCGGCGCAGCACATCGATAACGGAACGCGCCGGCGCGGGCTGGTTTGGGCCATCCCGGAGGCCGGCAGAACACTATTATATCCCAGCCGTCCGATCGCGTCGGGAATCCCGCTTTTCGGACCCGTTTCCGGGCGCCGGCAGCGGCCGACGTCGTAGCGCCTGTGGGCGCTTTCGCCTATACTTACGTTTGACTGTGCTAGGTGGGGAGCTAGCGGTGCCCTGTAACCCGCAAACCGCTAAAGCGGGGCCGAATTCCCACCGGAGGTTCTTTGGGACCGGTTGTTACTGCTACGGTAAGCGGTGTTGAAGGCTGGGTCCCACGCAACGAAAATTTGTGAACCCCGTCAGGTCCGGGAGGAAGCAGCGGTAAGCAAAAACTTTCGTGTGCCGTGGAGCAACCTGGTTGGAGCTGGCTGCCGGAGCAGGGCCCGTTTCCTGGGGTCGATGGTGGGTGCACAGTCACTTTAATGTGATGACACGCAATACAACGGGGAAGTCTTAAGCCCATGGAACACATCTCTCTGTATCGCAAGTGGAGGCCCCAGACTTTCACCGAGGTCGTAGGGCAGGGACGCGTGACCAACACCCTGGCGAACGCCCTTTCCAGCGGGCGACTCGTGCATGCCTACCTGTTCTCAGGGCCGCGAGGCACCGGCAAGACCAGCACTGCCAGGATACTCGCCAAGGCGATCAACTGCGTGGAGGGGCCGACGGCGACGCCCTGCGGGGTCTGCGAAGCCTGCGTGTCCATTTCCGAGGGGACCGCCATGGACGTCATCGAGATCGACGCCGCCAGCAACCGGAAGATTGACGAGATACGCGACCTGCTCGACAAGATACCGTACACGCCCACCTCGCTGCGGACGAAGGTATATATTGTCGACGAAGTACACCAGCTGACCCCGGAGGCTTCGAGCGCGCTCTTGAAGACGCTC